>NZ_JAPQLN010000001.1:0-761 GCF_028981745.1 Wolbachia endosymbiont of Drosophila tristis
CACGCCCTTCCCGGCCCACCAGCGCCGCGCTCCATGCGACGGCCTGCTACGCGTTTTTTCTCTCCCGAATGATTCCTATATGATTCCAGTTGGTATGGGAGAAACGCCAAAGGCCGCCCGATGGGCGGCCTAAGCGTTTGATATTAAACGGAATTCGTGGTTGCGGGGATAGGATTTGAACCTATGACCTTCAGGTTATGAGCCTGACGAGCTACCGGGCTGCTCCACCCCGCGGTTGTAATTGTGTTGAAATTTGTAGGGGTAGTAAGTTTTGGCAGGGTGGATTGGAAGACCTGGCGGCGACCGACTTTCCCGTGGCTTAAGCCACAGTATCATAGGCGCTGGGGGTTTTCACGGCCGAGTTCGGGATGGGATCGGGTGGATCTCTCCCCGCCATGGCCACCAGGTCATCCAGTCCACCCTGTAAGGGTGTGTGGAAGACGGTTGGTAGAAGAAGTAGGCGTATATATGGATGATTTCTGTGCACGGGCTGTCCTTTTAAGGGGACAGTAAGAGAGTGAGCCTATTGGGTGATTAGGACCAGTTAGCTGCACGTGTTACCACGCTTTCACACCTGGCCTATTAACGTGGTGGTCTACCACGACCCTCAGGGAGACCTAGTTTTGAGGTGGGTTTCCCGCTTAGATGCTTTCAGCGGTTATCCCTTCCATACTTAGCTACCCGGCGGTGCCGCTGGCGCGACAACCGGTGCACCAGAGGTATGTTCATCCCGGTCCTCTCGTACTAGGGACAAATCCTCT
>NZ_JAPQLN010000002.1:0-866 GCF_028981745.1 Wolbachia endosymbiont of Drosophila tristis
CTTGTTATAAATACCAGAATAATAAGCTACTGATATTCTCCACCTTTTTTATCTTTAATCCATCATAGCTAGCGATGCAACAAAGCCCACTGGGATCCAGAAAACTTAACTTTAAATAAGTGGCTGCATAATAAAGGCTGGATTCCAGACTGGAATGACATCATCTGCTACACACTTGAATGACAAGAGAAGAATTCTGAAACAACAAGTTTCAAGGAAATCTTATGTAAAATCTAACATTAACGAAAATTATACTATTTTCATGCATGCTATGGTTTTTGTAATTAATGGAGGGTGATATGGCGTTGAGTGAAAAATTGAGTACAATAGATACAATAGAAAACCTTGCAACTAACAAAAATTTTTTAGGAAAATTGATAGTGGAACTCAATAAAGGTGCTAATGATAAAGGTATATATACTAAAAAAGGTGTGGATGATGAGTTGAGAAAGAAAGCTAATACTGCAGATGTTTACACTAAAAGAAATGTAAATGATGAGTTGGCAAAAAAGCTGACAAGAATTACGTCGATGCTGAGCTAGGAGAGAAAGCTGGTGCAGCTGATCTAGCCAACAAAGCTAATACTGCAGATGTTTACACTAAAACTGATGCAGACACTGCTTTTGTCAAAGCTACAGAGCTTAAAACAAAAGCTGCAGCGAAAGATGTCGTGGATGCTATAATTGCTTCTACTGATTTTACCGATAAAGTATACACTAAAAATGATGCAGATACTGCGTTTGTTAAAACTGCAGATCTTGCAACAAAAGTTGCAAAAAAAGCTGTTGTGGATGCTTTAATACCAGAATTAGCAAAAGGTGCTGATGATAATGGTATCTATACCAAAAAAGGTGTTGATGATGCAT
>NZ_JAPQLN010000003.1:0-658 GCF_028981745.1 Wolbachia endosymbiont of Drosophila tristis
TAGATCTGTTGGATACTTTTTTCTCATCTTTACCCCGTACTAAAATTTCAGATATTATAGCCTTTTACTTGTTTCCGGACAACCTCTTATGGCCTTTTCGAAATTTCTCGATCCAAAAAACAATTTCGCGTTCAAGAGAATATTTGGCACTGAGAAAAATAAAGATATTCTCATTCACTTTCTCAATGATATATTGGGCTTCGCTGGCAAAGATGAAATAGAAGAAATAGAATTTCTCAGCACTATCATGGATGCTGAGATTGCCTCTAAAAAACAAAGTATTGTTGATGTTTTCTGTACTGATTCTGCTGGAACCCAGCTAATTATTGAAATGGTGCGACCTGAAAGTCTTCGGTCATATTGTTTAAAAGGAGAGGAATTCCTTCAGAAAGAAACTAAAAGAGTTCTAAAACTTATTAAACCAGATGTTTTGCCATCTGAGTCTATGCATCAGTGCGAATCGGGTAACCGGTTGGTGCCAAGCGATGCGGACAATGAACCTCCTCTTGAAAAAGAAGATGCTCAATCGTGAAAGGAGCATAAACTACAAGCATCATGTGGTTGGAGAGCTAGGCTTAGTGGTATGGTGAACGTAAGTGAAGCTTCATAAGTATCGTAACGATTAAAGAGCTAAAGATGCTGATAAGCTCCGACCAAA
>NZ_JAPQLN010000004.1:0-882 GCF_028981745.1 Wolbachia endosymbiont of Drosophila tristis
AAATTTATTAATATAAATAATAAATTACTATTCTTAAATTTGATCAGATTGATTGCAAAAAAACAAGATTTTCAATAGGTTGCTTATAATTCTAACTATAGTTAGCCTTTCATAAGTAGCGATGCAACAAAGCCATTCCAGCGTCACGCGCTGGAATGACATTGTAGGGTGTTATCCGAGTCCTTTTTCCGTCATCAGAGGACCATATGACGTCATCCAAGTAGCGTGACTACTTGGATCTAAGCTGTATTACCAAGTCCAATTAAGTGCAGCATCATCACTTGTTGGAGGCTCAAAATACGGTTGTGACATTTCCTCTTGCACAGCTCTTTTAAATTCTGGACTTTGTATGCTTATCTTTGTTACATGCTCTTGTAAGGCTTTCTCAGTAGCTATTTCAGCAGCTGTTGGACTTTTACCATCTGCTCCTGTCTCCCCTTTCTCCCCTTGTGGGCCTTGAGCTCCATCTTTACCATCTGCTCCTTTAGGACCAGTGGCTCCTGTCTCCCCTTTTAGCCCTTTACCTCCTAAGAACACCTTTGCTGTTTGATCATTTTTGTCACCATACGCTGTGTCAGTAGCATCAAGAAATCCTCCTAATTTATCCACTAAAATTGATTTGTCGCCGTCTTTTGCATCAAATATAGCATTCACGACATCTTTCGCTGCAGCTTTTGTTTTAAGCTCTGTAGCTTTAACAAAAGCAGTCTCTGCAGCAGTTTTAGTGTAAACTTCATCGGCTGGAGCAGCTTTAATATATACCTTATTTGTAAAATCAGGAGAAGCAGTTATAGCATCCACAACAGGCTGTTTTACTACTTCTGTTTTTAGCGTATCTGTAAGTCCTAAAGTTTTAACAAATGCATCATCAACACCTTTTTT
>NZ_JAPQLN010000005.1:0-571 GCF_028981745.1 Wolbachia endosymbiont of Drosophila tristis
ATCGCAATAGCTTGGTAATAACTGACAGGTATGCAGCATACAATTATTTTGCCGATAAAAACAGGCAAATCTGTTGGGCACATTTATCAAGAGATTTTGAAAGATTAGCACATAGTTGGAATATTGAAGTTAAAGTTCTGGGTTGTTACTTGAGAAACGTGGCCACTGAATTATTTGCACTAAAAAAAGCTTTACTAAAAAGTGAGATAGATGTTTTGAGGTTTGTCAGACGTGCCAGAAAATTAAGAAAACGTACAAAGTATTACTTGAAGGAGATATCTCGTTTACCTGAAGCAATTGGAGCCTCTCGAGTTGCAAAAAATGTTCTGAGATCTGAAAGAATGATGTGGAAATTTTTAGATGACCCAGAAAATATTCCGCTGACAAATAACCACGCTGAACGGCAAATTCGGCATTATGTCGTTTATCGCAAAAACTCATATTTTACACAATCAAAGCGGGGAAATACATTCCTTGAGCGGATAATTTCATTATACTTAACTTGGAAACAAAGGGGTCTCAATCCTTTCCAAAATCTCCTATCTATTGTTTCTTAAACCACTCTCCTGAA
>NZ_JAPQLN010000006.1:0-618 GCF_028981745.1 Wolbachia endosymbiont of Drosophila tristis
TTGTGGCTGAACGACAACCGTCATCCCGCTACTTGTTAGCGGGATCTCTTGTTAGCGGCTGAGATACCGCGAATGAATCGCGGTATGACGTAGGACTGCTGTCATTCCAGCGCGTGACGCTGGAATCCAGTTCTTATTACCTGGTGTAAAGTTAAGTTTCCTGGATCCCAGTGTCTGGGCACTGGGATGACAAGAAAGGAGCACTGGGATGACAAGAAAGAGGCTACTTGGATAACAGAAGAAGGAGGCTACTTGGACAACACCCTGACAACCATCATCCCGCTACGTGTTAGCGGGATCTGGAAATACCGCGGCGGTATGACGTAGGACTGCTGTCATTCCAGTCTGGAATCCAAAAAAGGATGATGTCATCCCAGTGCTTGACACTGGGATCCAGCTTCTGTGCAACCTCATCAAAAACATTCATTTAGTATAAACTTTCCATGCTAGTTTGCTTGCTTACAAGCAAACTTTCCTGGATCTCAGTGGGCTTTGTTGCATCGCTCAAGTGAAAAGAACTGGCAGTTGCTGACAAAATTCATTATAAATAGCCATTTAACTGTTGAAGAAAAAATATGCCACAAAAAATGAGAGTCAGTAACTGCCATGAATATAACA
>NZ_JAPQLN010000007.1:0-540 GCF_028981745.1 Wolbachia endosymbiont of Drosophila tristis
GGAGAGGCTATAGACTTATTGCAGCAGATGGTTCTGGTATGAGATTACCCAGCTCTGGGGAAATTGTATCCGAGTTTGAACCAAATGGAACAACAGGCACCATTGGCAATTTGTTTGTTGATTTGTGTACTTCGCTGATTTGCAGTGCTCGTCTTGCAGCTTGGAATATAGGTGAACAAACGTTGGCGGCAGAGCAATTACCCGAAGTTATCACTCAAATGCGTTTATTAAATCAAGAGAAATTATTATTTATCTATGATCGTCTTCAGTAAAATTCATTCAGCAGCATTATAATTTGGAAGTAGATTTTATTTTTCGCTTGCAAAAAAGAAATTATAGTAAGCTATGGGAACGCTGGCGAATTAGATTTTGATTTTATATTAGAAAATGAAAAGCTAAAAAATAAAATGAAAGGACAGAAAGTAAGAGTTATAGTGCTGACATTAGCCAACTGAGAAACAGAGTTTTTGACCGAGACTTTGGAGCAAAGCTTATGTGTTAAGGTGGCACATAGAGGAGTGCTATAAACGACTCAAAGTA
>NZ_JAPQLN010000008.1:0-1064 GCF_028981745.1 Wolbachia endosymbiont of Drosophila tristis
CAGCCGACCACGGTCGGGTCAGCGACTGGGGTGAAGTCGTAACAAGGTAGCCGTAGGGGAACCTGCGGCTGGATCACCTCCTTTCAAGGAACTGTTCTGAGTTGGTTGGTTTACTGACTGATTTGGGATGTTCTGAACAAAAAGTCCTTTGCTTATGGATCGGCAAAGGCGCTGTCTGTCAGTTTCTGATGTGTTTGTGCATCGGGGGCGCCGTCAACATATCCCTTTCTGCAACAGATGTCTGGGTGATTTAGGCTATTACATGGTTATGTATGGCTTGTGTTATTCAGTCGGGTTTTGGGCTAGTAGCTCAGTTGGTTAGAGCACACGCTTGATAAGCGTGGGGTCGGAGGTTCAAGTCCTCCCTGGCCCACCACCATTTGAGACTGCCGGTTCCTATGGGGGCGTAGCTCAGCTGGGAGAGCACCTGCTTTGCAAGCAGGGGGTCGTCGGTTCGAACCCGTCCGTCTCCACCAAGGATCCAGAGTGGTTTTGTGGTGTTGAGAGTATCTGTTGCAAGGGAGTTTGTGGATCGGACTTCATGTGCGCGGGGCTGCGATAGCGGCACGTGTATTTGTATGTCTGGTGTTGATCTTTGTCAGTGTGAATCGGTTGGTGCGCGTCTGGGCGTATCGGAAATGTGGGTTGGTCTGACCCGTATTGAGTAGAGAGATTTACTCATGCGTTAAGCATTTCTGATGTAAGCGTTCAGAAGCGTTTTGAAGAAGTAGACGTACTCGGATGCGTTATGCTTTGGAGCTATTTGTATCTGCGGATGTAGGTATGGATGGTTTCTGTGCATGGGGCGAGTGAGTATGAGAAGGGCATTCGGTGGATGCCTTGGCACTAGGAGGCGACGAAGGACGTAGCACGCTGCGATAAGCTGTGGGGAGCCGCGAGCAGGCATTGATCCGCAGATTTCCGAATGGGGCAACCCACCCAGCGATGGGTATCGTGATCTGAATACATAGGGTTACGAGGCGAACCCGGGGAACTGAAACATCTCAGTACCTGGAGGAAAAGACATCAATTGAGATTCTGCTAGTAGTGGCGAGCGAACGCGG
>NZ_JAPQLN010000010.1:0-603 GCF_028981745.1 Wolbachia endosymbiont of Drosophila tristis
CCCAGGGCTTCTTTTGCCTTTTTTTTCATTTGGTAAATTTCTTAACGTTTGTAGCTAAACGACAACCGTCATCCCGCTACGTGTTAGCGGCTAAGAGATACCGCGGCGGTATGACGGTTTGCGGCGGCATGACCTCGTCATTCCCCTACGTGTTAGCGGGATCTAGAGATACCGTGACGGTATGACGGTTCGCGCGGTGGCATGACCTCGTCATCCCGCTACTTGTTAGCGGGATCTATGTTAAGGTATGACGGTTAAGTAAGGGATCTATGTTAAGAGATACCGCGGCGGTATGACGGTTCGTGGCGGCGTGACGATAAGCTCGTCATCCCGCTACGTGTTAGCGGGATCTCTTGTTAGCGCCGCGGCGGTATGACGGTTCGTGGCAGCGTGACGATAACCTCGTCATCCCGCTACGTGTTAGCGCCGCGGCGGTATAGCTATACTTAAAAATATGGTTGAATAGTTGTTAATAATAGTGTATAATTATTAATCTTTTCTCAGTATTTTTACTATGGCTCTTTCTAAATTTCTCGATCCAAAGTTAGATTTAACATTTAAGAAAATCTTTGGCACTGAAAAAAATAAGAATATTCTTATCCA
>NZ_JAPQLN010000011.1:0-540 GCF_028981745.1 Wolbachia endosymbiont of Drosophila tristis
TTCTATTTTGGATGAGAATTTGAGCTGGCATTCTGCTCTGGAAGAGTGTGATGGATTTTATGGGTTTGGCAGGGAAGGATTGAGTGCAACGCAAAAACCCCGCCTGAGGGAGGCGAGTTGGCTGTAGTGATTACAATTTAGTAGGATTTTGGTTGCGGGGGCAGGATTTGAACCTGCGGCCTTCAGGTTATGAGCCTGACGAGCTACCGGGCTGCTCCACCCCGCGGTGGTGTTTTATTGGGTAGACTGGAAGACCTGGCGGCGACCGACTTTCCCACGACTTAAGCCGCAGTATCATAGGCGCTGGGGGGTTTCACGGCCGAGTTCGGGATGGGATCGGGTGGATCACTCCCCGCCATGGCCACCAGGTCATCCAGTCCACCCTGAGTGGGGTGGTGTGGATGCGGTTGGTGTTTATTTAAAGAGAGGTTTTCTGTGTGACGCGTGCATGGATGATTTCTGTGCACGGGCTGTCCTTTTAAGGGGACAGTATGAGAGTGAGCCTATAGAGCGATTAGGACCAGTTAGCTGCACGCATTA
>NZ_JAPQLN010000012.1:0-836 GCF_028981745.1 Wolbachia endosymbiont of Drosophila tristis
CCACTGAGAATTTCATATACCTAGCTATGAGTAGGGTTATGTTAAAGAGGGAATATGCTTGAATTTACTAGTTTCCGGACAACCTCTAAGATTATGTGCAAGTTCAAAAAAATCATGCATATCTGCTTCTCTGTCACATACAGTTATAGCTTCGGTTTGGGCCAGATCTATAATATTATTTGTTTTCTTTAAACTTTCTAGCCATTTCATACTTTCTTTATCCTCAATATGAACGTTGTTACGATGGCTCTTTAGTCTTTTTTCTTCTTCAGAAATGAGTTGCCTCGAGTAAATCTTTTGATCCAGTATTCCCAGCTTCCGTACTAACAGCAAGGGCTGTATGCATTACTGCTCCTTTTCCAGCAATAGTTCCCAATCCGCTTATGGCTTGAGTATGAAATATAAGTTGTATCTTGAATCACAAGAATTCTTTTATAAGCTTTTGTTCTTTCAACTGTTTTATCAATGTGTGAAGCTAGAATATCGACTTCTTTTACGTTCTCATTTTGAAAAAAACGTTATGCTGCTTTTGCTTCTGACCAACTTCCGCATGCCTCATTAATTGAGCTTTCAGGTAAACTTATCAAACTATCAGCAATCTTTACTAATCGGTCAGTTAATCTTTTATCTCCAAGTACAGCATCTCCAAATTCATTTTTAGCCCATTCATTACTCTCGTTTGCCATTTTTATACCCTCAATATTTGCAAACTTTAATATTGTAATACTTTATTTATAAGTACATTTATATTTGTGGGTAATAGTAAGATTTGATATGCTGCCAACACTTATGTTCAAATTAAAAATGTCATTTATGATACTAGCCACTTCACGCTT
>NZ_JAPQLN010000013.1:0-741 GCF_028981745.1 Wolbachia endosymbiont of Drosophila tristis
CTTTCTCGTTCTTAAACGTACAAAACATTCTCCTCCCTCTATCATACTTCTGCATACTAGAGCTTGTAATCCATAAAAATCACTTACTCCACTACTGTCTGCTTCATCTGTCCATCTTAGCCATAATTCTTGCACCTTCTTTCGAAATTCTCCATCTCTTGCTTTTGATTGTGGTTTTATTCCTGTTCCAATAGAGTTACTTACTATCGTATCAATTATATTTGCAGCGTAAGGATTTTTTCTCACCATATCACGTGATCTACTACGTAAAGTTTCAAGGCTTTGAGACAGCAAATTGTTTATACTTCCTAACTCTGGTTGAAAGTGAAAAAATCTTCTTCCTGAGCCTGCTGCATCCCAGGCTGAACTTTTGATTTTTGGCTTGTTGAATAATTGTTTGAAGGTTTTTAGTAGCATTTATAAAATTCCTTTACTCGTTGAAAAAATAATTTTCCTCTTTGGCTCCACTCCAGCAATCTTTAGCTCAGCTTTAATTCGTTGTCTTAAGTTTAGTAAATCATTTATATCTACTTCTGCATATCTTACCACATGATCACCATATGCAATTGATACTACTCGCTCTCCGTTTTGCAGCTTCTTTATCGCTTCTTCGACTTGAATTAAATAATCTTCGTTATACATTTATTACTTGCTTCTAAGAAACTTCCCCTATCAGCTCATCTTTTTTTATCAGGATATAACCAAATTCATTGGCTTTTTTACCCAGATTCTTTACTACTC
>NZ_JAPQLN010000014.1:0-1763 GCF_028981745.1 Wolbachia endosymbiont of Drosophila tristis
CCAAAAGCGCGAACATTTATTTTGATGAGAGTCGATCTCTCAAAACTAAACAAGACTTTAATTGTGTAAGGTTTCCGAATTTTTCCTTAGAAAGGAGGTGATCCAGCCGCAGGTTCTCCTACGGCTACCTTGTTACGACTTCACCCTAATCATCTGTCCCACCTTAGGCGGCAGGCTCCAAAAGGTTACCTAACCGACTTTGGGTGTTACAAACTCTCATGGTGTGACGGGCGGTGTGTACAAGACCCGGGAACGTATTCACCGTGGCATGCTGATCCACGATTACTAGCGATTCCAACTTCATGCAGGCGAGTTGCAGCCTGCAATCCGAACTGAGAACGGCTTTAAGAGATTAGCTTGACCTCGCGGTTTCGCAACTCGTTGTACCGTCCATTGTAGCACGTGTGTAGCCCAGGTCATAAGGGGCATGATGATTTGACGTCATCCCCACCTTCCTCCGGTTTGTCACCGGCAGTCTCATTAGAGTGCCCAACTTAATGCTGGCAACTAATGACAAGGGTTGCGCTCGTTGCGGGACTTAACCCAACATCTCACGACACGAGCTGACGACAACCATGCACCACCTGTCATTCTGCCCCCGAAGGGGACACCTAATCTCTTAGGTTAACAGAAGATGTCAAGACCTGGTAAGGTTCTTCGCGTAGCATCGAATTAAACCACATGCTCCACCGCTTGTGCGGGTCCCCGTCAATTCCTTTGAGTTTCAACCTTGCGGTCGTACTCCCCAGGCGGAGTGCTTAATGCGTTAGCTGCGGCACTGAAGGGCGGAAACCCTCCAACACCTAGCACTCATCGTTTACGGCATGGACTACCAGGGTATCTAATCCTGTTTGCTACCCATGCTTTCGAGCCTCAGCGTCAGTTACAGACTAGACAGCCGCCTTCGCCACTGGTGTTCCTCCATATATCTACGCATTTCACCGCTACACATGGAGTTCCACTGTCCTCTTCTGCACTCAAGTTTCCCAGTTTCCGATGCACTTCTCCGGTTAAGCCGAAGGCTTTCACATCAGACTTAGAAGACCGCCTGCGCTCGCTTTACGCCCAATAAATCCGGACAACGCTTGCCACCTACGTATTACCGCGGCTGCTGGCACGTAGTTAGCCGTGACTTTCTGGTTAGATACCGTCGCGACGTGAGCAGTTACTCTCACGCCCGTTCTTCTCTAACAACAGAGTTTTACGAGCCGAAACCCTTCTTCACTCACGCGGCATTGCTCCATCAGACTTTCGTCCATTGTGGAAGATTCCCTACTGCTGCCTCCCGTAGGAGTCTGGGCCGTGTCTCAGTCCCAATGTGGCCGATTACCCTCTCAGGTCGGCTACGCATCATTGCCTTGGTGAGCCTTTATCTCACCAACTAGCTAATGCGCCGCGGATCCATCCAAAAGCGATAGCACAAAGGCCATCTTTCAAACGAAAACCATGTGGTTTTCGTTGTTATACGGTATTAGCATCTGTTTCCAGGTGTTATCCCCTTCTTCTGGGCAGGTTATCCACGTGTTACTCACCAGTTCGCCACTCGCTGCTAACTTAAGTCAAGTTAATGCAAGCATCAACTATCATTAGGCGCAGCTCGTTCGACTTGCATGTATTAGGCATGCCGCCAGCGTTCGTCCTGAGCCAGGATCAAACTCTCATTTTAGAAATGAGAAATTTTACTAGCTCATTATTATTTGTTGTTATTCTTTTTCAAAAGAATTAAAAAGCGAATTGACTTCGCAAATGTTTAATTTTAAGCT
>NZ_JAPQLN010000015.1:0-729 GCF_028981745.1 Wolbachia endosymbiont of Drosophila tristis
TTTAAATTCAGAGCAAAAGGATTCAATACATGAACCGGAAAATTACGTTTTAGTGTTTTACCCAGGCGTACTAACGTGGCACGAACATCGACATTTGAACAGAAGTTGGGAAGAAAAACAGGTCGTATGTTTAATGAGTTAAATACATATACTTATATCTTCATACACTACATTAATATTCGGTAAAAATGTGTGTTTTTTGAAAAAAAGAAGTTGCTTTTCCATGCCAAAACAGCTATAAATTAGGTAGGTGTAGGTAAACAAAAAAGATTTACCAAACGCTAGAAGTTAGGAAGTTTTATAGTGAGGTACATCATGTGGATTAGTCAAGAAGAAAGGGATGATTTTAATGAATTATTTCAAGAGTTGCTTGCAGGCAAATTGTCTAAAAAGCATATAAATAGAAAAAATGAAAACGGTGAAACAATGTTGCACCGAGCAGCAAAAATGTCGACGAGAAAAAAAGTAAACTGGCTGATATGGGAAGGAGCAGATGTAGATGCAAGAGATAACGAAGGTTATACACCACTGCACTCAGCAGCGCTTGGAATGCGTCTGGAAAACGTAAAAGAATTAATAGAAGCCAGAGCAGATATAAACGCAACCGAAGAAGATGGAAATACGGCACTACATCTAGCGTGTATGGTGGGGTGCGACCCGAAAGTCGTGATTTTGTGGTGGTTAAATTCCATCTTCCCTAAACATCAGGGATAAAGTATGTCTCACATT
>NZ_JAPQLN010000016.1:0-583 GCF_028981745.1 Wolbachia endosymbiont of Drosophila tristis
AACATAAAAAACGCCAATATTTTAAAGCGGATAATAACCCCAGGGCTTCTTTTGCCTTTTTTTTCATTTGGTAAATTTCTTAATATTTATAGCTAAAGTAATTTAAAAGTCCGTGAAGGGTGTCATGCCAGTGCTTGACACTGGCATCCAGTTTTCCATATAATCTCATCAAAAATGTTTATTTTCTAGCTACTTTTATACTTATCAACCCAGTATGCTTACTTACAATTAAAATTTCTGGATCCCAGTGTCTGGGCACTGGGATGACAGCTAGCCTGACAACCGTCATCCCGCTACGTGTTAGCGGCTAAGAGATACCGCGAATGAATCGCGGTATGACGGTTCGCGGCAGTATGACGTAGAGCTCACGTTAGCTATACTTTTATGCTTACAAACTTAATAAAATTCCTGGATCCCAGTGGGCTTTGTTGCATCGCTACTTATGAAAGGCTAACTATAATTAGGATTATAAGCAACTTATTGAAAATCTTGTTTTTTTTTGCAATCAATCTGATCAAATTTAAGAATAGTAACTTGTTATTTATATTAATAAATTTAATTCTATTGAAAATAGCTAAAGCAT
>NZ_JAPQLN010000017.1:0-3587 GCF_028981745.1 Wolbachia endosymbiont of Drosophila tristis
CATTAAGAATGAATAAAACAAGATTTATGCCGGCTGCAGGATTTGAACCTGTGACCCTCGGTTTACGATACCGATGCTCTACCAGCTGAGCTAAGCCGGCAAAATGACGATAAATTAAAAGTGCTAACGGCAATTGTTGTTAGCACTCGGACATAGCTCCGGCAGGCGGGCTCGAACCGTCGACAACCTGATTAACAGTCAGGTGCTCTACCAACTGAGCTATGCCGGAATAATCGCGTGGCAACGTCCTACCCTTGCAGGGGGCGATCCCCCAACTACTCTTGGCGTGCTGAAGCTTAACTTCTGTGTTCGGCATGGGAACAGGTGTATCCTTCAGGCTTTCGCCACCACACTTAGAAAGAACTTCGTTCTCTCAAAACTAGATAATATCTTCTCTGCCCGATTAACTTCCACTTCTTTTTGCTTGGTTAAGTCCTCGACCGATTAGTATTAGTCCGCTTCACGTATCACTACGCTTCCACTTCTAACCTATCTACCTGATCATCTTTCAGGGGTCTTACTTCCATAAAGGAATGGGAAATCTCATCTCGAGGCGAGTTTCACACTTAGATGCTTTCAGCGTTTATCTCGTCCATACATAGCTACCCAGCTGTGCGCCTGGCGGCGCAACTGGTACACCAGCGGTATGTCCATCCCGGTCCTCTCGTACTAGGGATAGCTCCTCTCAAATTTCCTGCGCCCGCGACGGATAGGGACCGAACTGTCTCACGACGTTCTGAACCCAGCTCGCGTACCGCTTTAATGGGCGAACAGCCCAACCCTTGGGACCAACTACAGCCCCAGGATGCGATGAGCCGACATCGAGGTGCCAAACCTCCCCGTCGATGTGAACTCTTGGGGGAGATAAGCCTGTTATCCCCAGGGTAGCTTTTATCCGTTGAGCGATGGCCCTTCCATATGGTACCACCGGATCACTAAGCCCGACTTTCGTCCCTGCTCGACCTGTATGTCTCGCAGTCAAGCTCCCTTCTGCCTTTACACTCTATGAATGATTTCCAACCATTCTGAGGGAACCTTTGGGCGCCTCCGTTACTATTTGGGAGGCGACCGCCCCAGTCAAACTGCCAACCAGACACTGTCTCCGAGCACGTTGAGTGCTCAGGGTTAGAGTGTTCACATAGCAAGGGTAGTATCCCAATGACGCCTCCGCCGAAGCTAGCGCTCCGGTTTCAATGGCTCCTACCTATCCTGTACAAGCTGTGCAAACACCCAATATCAAGCTACAGTAAAGCTCCATGGGGTCTTTCCGTCCTGTCGCGGGTAACCTGCTTCTTCACAGGTATCTTAATTTCACCGAGTCTCTCGTTGAGACAGTGCCCAGATCGTTACGCCTTTCGTGCGGGTCGGAACTTACCCGACAAGGAATTTCGCTACCTTAGGACCGTTATAGTTACGGCCGCCGTTTACTGGGGCTTCATTTCGGAGCTTCGCCGAAGCTAACTCTTCCACTTAACCTTCCAGCACCGGGCAGGCGTCAGCCCCTATACGTCATCTTACGATTTTGCAGAAACCTGTGTTTTTGATAAACAGTCGTCTGGGCCTCTTCACTGCGGCTGTCCGTTAGGACAGCACCCCTTCTTCCGAAGTTACGGGGTCATTTTGCCGAGTTCCTTAACGAGAGTTCTCTCGCTCACCTGAGGATACTCTCCTCGACTACCTGTGTCGGTTTGCGGTACGGGTAGTTATTAACTCGCTAGAAGCTTTTCTCGGCAGCGTGACATCAGTTGCTTCCCTACTATAATTTCGGTCCTCATCGTCGCTTGTCAACGCGATCAAAAGCATTTCTCTCTTGACCTGACTTACGACTTGAACATCCATATCCATCAGGATGCACAACTTAGCCTTCTGCGTTCCTCCATCACTCAAACGTTAATAACTAGTACAGGAATCTCAACCTGTTATCCATCGTCTACGCCTCTCGGCCTCGACTTAGGTCCCGACTAACCCTGGGTGGACGAGCCTTCCCCAGGAAACCTTAGTCATTCGGTGAATCAGATTCTCACTGATTTTTCGCTACTCATACCGGCATTCTCACTTCTAAGCGCTCCACTAGTCCTTACGGTCTAGCTTCGTTGCCCTTAGAACGCTCTCCTATCACGCGACAAAGTCGCGTCCACAGTCTCGGTAATATGCTTAGCCCCGGTAAATTTTCGGCGCAGAATCACTCGACTAGTGAGCTATTACGCACTCTTTAAATGGTGGCTGCTTCTGAGCCAACATCCTAGTTGTCTATGCAACTCCACCGCCTTTTCCACTTAGCATATATTTAGGGACCTTAACTGGTGGTCTGGGCTGTTCCCCTTTCGACGATGGATCTTATCACTCATCGTCTGACTCCCGGATATAAATCAATGGTATTCGGAGTTTATCTGAACTTAGTAATCCAAGACGGACCCCTTGTCCAAACAGTGGCTCTACCTCCATGATTCTAAATCCGAGGCTAACCCTAAAGCTATTTCGGAGAGAACCAGCTATCTCCAAGTTCGTTTGGAATTTCACCGCTATCCACACCTCATCCCAGCACTTTTCAACGTACACGGGTTCGGACCTCCGGTGCGTATTACCGCACTTTCATCCTGGACATGGATAGATCACCTGGTTTCGGGTCTATGGCAACATACTTCAACGCCCTATTCAGACTCGCTTTCGCTTCGGCTCCGCTTTTTCAGCTTAACCTTGCATGCAACTATAACTCGCCGGTTCATTCTACAAGAGGCACGCTATCACCCTTAAATGGGCTCTAACTGCTTGTAGGCACATGGTTGCAGGAACTATTTCACTCCCCTTCCGGGGTGCTTTTCACCTTTCCCTCACGGTACTGGTTCACTATCGGTCACTAGGTAGTATTTAGCCTTGGGAGATGGTCCTCCCGGCTTCCGACGACGTTTCACGTGTGTCGCCGTACTCAGGATCCTGAACTGAGGGAATCTGATTTCGTCTACTGGGCTATCACCATCTATGGCTCAGCTTCCCAACTGATTCGACTATCAGATTCTTTTGTAACTCAAATGTTCAGTCCTACAACCCCGACCAGTAAACTGGTCGGTTTGGGCTGTTCCCCGTTCGCTCGCCGCTACTTAGGGAATCGAAATTTTTTTCTACTCCTGCGGGTACTTAGATGTTTCAGTTCCCCGCGTTTACCGCACGACAGCTATGAATTCACTGTCGTGCAACCATCGACTAAGATGATTGGGTTTCCCCATTCGGAAATCTCCGGATCAAAGCTTACGTACAGCTCCCCGAAGCATATCGGTGTTAGTTCCGTCCTTCATCGGCTCCTAGTACCAAGGCATTCACCATGCGCCCTTAATAACTTAACCTGCATCACTTCGTGATGTAAGTTATTGAGTATTTGCGATTTAAACTATTTTAAAAAACTCAAATAACGTAGTGGTTATTTCTCGGTTAAAATTATAATTAAAATATAATTAATACAGAAAATAATATTATCTAGTTTTCAAAGAACAAAGTATTGAGAGTAAAACTCTCAAAACTAAACAAGACTTTAATTGTGTAAGGTTTCCGAATTTTTCCTTAGAAAGGAGGTGATCCAGCCGCAGGTTCTC
>NZ_JAPQLN010000018.1:0-1118 GCF_028981745.1 Wolbachia endosymbiont of Drosophila tristis
TCATCCCGCTGCTTGTTAGCGGGATCTATGTTAAGGTATAGTAGGGGATCTATGTTAAGAGATACCGCGAATGAATCGCGGTATGACGGTTAAGTAGGGTGTCATTCCAGTGCTCCTTTTTTTGTCATCCCAGCGTCACGCGTTGGTTTCAACATTATATCATGAACTTTCTAAAATTCATTGAACTGTGCTTTCAAACGGTAGTGCCGGGGTGTGAGTATAACGATTATCAGTATATAAAAGTCATAGCAGACAGGCTGGAAGCAGCGAGCGCTGGTGAAGTGAAACGAATAATATTCAATATGCCTCCGCGCTCGATGAAGTCCATGTGCATAAGCGTTGCGTGGCCCGCATGGATACTGGGAAACCAACCAACTGCGAGAATAATAGTTGCAAGTTATTCTCAGCGGCTCAGCGAAAAGCACTCGCTCGACACCAGGTGCGTGATGCAGTCTAGTTGGTATAGAGCGCTATTTCCAGAGATAGAACTATCCAAAGACCAGAATACCAAATATAAATTTCAAACAGTGCAGAGAGGATACAGAATCGCAACATCAGTTGGTGGAACACTAACTGGTGAAGGTGGTGATTTTATCATTGTGGACGATCCGCTCAGTTCTGCTCAAGCTTTGAGTGAAACGCTTAGAAAGCGTGCCACAAACTGGTTTGATCAGACTTTAGTAACCAGGCTGAACGATAGAAAAAAAGGAGTCATCGTTCTTGTAATGCACAGGCTACACCAGGAGGACTTAACTGGACACCTTCTCTCCAAGCCAAAAAACATATGGCATCATATTTGTTTGCCAATGATTTCTGAAAATAAGCAGGTTATTTATTCAATCAAAAAGCCAATGCCTCCCGTTCCTGTCATCCGAGTAGCTCAGCACTGTGCGACCAGACGATTATATAATAAACCAGCGTCACCTGTAAGGATATTATATTCAAGAGAAGAAGGTCAGTTGTTATATCCCCTCGATGGAGGAAAAGAAGAAGTTGAGATAATAAAAGCTGAACTTGGGAGTTACGCTTTTGCTGCTCAATATCAACAAAACCCTCTGCCGCTTTCAAGTGGTATAATTAAACCAGAGTGGTTGAGAGGTTGTCCGGAAACAAGTAAA
>NZ_JAPQLN010000019.1:0-898 GCF_028981745.1 Wolbachia endosymbiont of Drosophila tristis
ATAAAAGGGTATTTGCAACAAATAGGAAGAGATTTGCAGCTATTCACAAGCATCAAAAGAAACTTAATATTAAGATAAATGATTGCAGAATTGATAAAAATATAGCTCTTTCCATAAAAGTCCGGATGTGATAGGATAAGGGTAGATGATGATAAGGAGGTTGAATGCCAGCAGCATATAGTTATGATTTAAGAAAAAAAGCAATGGAAGCGCTAGACGAAGGAGAAAGCAGAGAAACAGTGGCAGCAAGATTTAAGATTGGACGAACTACTTTATGGGAGTGGCAGCAAAGAAGAAAAGAAACAGGAGACTTTCAATCAAAAAAACTTGGAAATGGGGGTTACAATCACAAAATTACCGACTGGGATACCTTTGCCAAATTTGCCAGAGAACACGGAGGAAAGACTCTATCGGAAATGGCTAAACTTTGGAACAACGTTAGTATCCAAACGATCTATCGAGCCCTTAAAAAAATTGGATTTACGCGCAAAAAAAGACATATGGATACAAGGAAAGAAACGAAGAAAAACGTGCTGAATTTTTGAAAATTATAGCGACAAAAGAACCTAAAAACTTAGTGTATATAGATGAGTCTGGCATTGATAACACCGAACTACGGATATTGCCAGAAAGGACAGCGGTTTTATGCCTTAAAATCTGGAAAGAAAACTCAACGAATCAGTATGGTTGCAGCCTTAAGTGGAAGAAAGATAGTTGTTCCGTTAACCTTTGAAGGCCACTGTAATATGGATGTTTTTAATGGATGGTTTGAGCAATTTTTGACACCGATCTTGGAACCTGGACAGACTGACCTTACCCAGAAAAAGTGGAGAGAAAGAAAGGAGTTTTTTCGGGTAAAATAAAATTTTGGAGGATTAGAAATGGCAAGAGAATATAC
>NZ_JAPQLN010000021.1:0-15792 GCF_028981745.1 Wolbachia endosymbiont of Drosophila tristis
GACTTTTTTTCGTTATATTTCTTCATCCATTTTCCTAATACACTATCCCTTATTCCTAGATCTCTTGCTACTTTTGCAACTGGTTGACCTACCTTTCTTTGTTCATTTGCCAGTTTAACAGCTTCCAATTTGAATTCTGCTGTATATTCTCTTACCATTTCTAATCCTCCAAAATTTTATTTTACCCAAAAAAACTCTTTTCTTTCTCTCCACTTTTTCTGGGTAAGGTCACTACTGCTATTCCACGTCAAGAACAACCATAAGTTCATTAGGGTTCACATAACCTAAAGCATTTTTTGCTTGCTCATCAAGCAGATCTAAATCTAAGCTTTTTTCATATAAGCCAAATACTTTGTTGTCCAACTTTTCCTTTTCAGAAGAGACATCCTTTAGCAAAAGTTTATTGTACTCGATTTCTTTTTTTAAATCGATTAACGTCAATAAGCCACGTTTACCTGTAATTGTGCTAATGCTGAAATATAATGTAAGGGAAGAAATGAGTAAGGCTGCGCTTAAACACAGTAATTTTTGCTTCTTTTTAGATATAAGCACCGTACTTTCACATATAAAAAATATATAACATGAAAAGGTGAACAAAAAGCTAAGAACCTTGACGCGCTTTACACCTTGGCTTTACCTTATTTATAATGTAAACCTTACCACCCCTTTTCACAACTTTACAATTTTTATCTCTGTTACGATGAGATTTTAGCGACCCTTTGACTTTCATATCTATAGTAAGAATTAAATTACTTTACATTATAATCACTTATCAAGAGTTAGTCAATTGATAACATTTTATTAAAATATTGTATAATTGTTGCTGATACTTCTTCGATCGACTTTTGCGTGACATCGATAATTGGCCAGTTATTCTGTTTAAAGAGCTCCTCTGCTTCTTTAATTTCCTTTTCTACTTTCTCAGGGTTAGCATATATATTATTATCTTCGTTGTTAATTGAAGTAAGTCTATTTTTGCGTATTTCTATTAGCCTACTTACGTCTATTGTTACCCCTATCGTTAGTTTGTTTTTTAATTTTGCCAAGTCAACATAAAAGGGTACTCCACTAACAAAAGGAATATTTGCAACTTTATAGCCTCGGTAAGCTAAATACGTACTGGTGGGAGATTTTGATGTACGTGAAACTCCAACCAAAATTATATCTGCTTTATCAATATCTTGAATATTTTGTCCATCATCATGATTAATAGTGTAGTTTATTGCCTCAATGCGCTGAAAATATTTGTTATTTATCTCAGTATGCAAGTCAAGCTTTTCGTCTTTTTCAATTTCAAGATAAGACGAAATTTCTCTCATAATATGTGATAATATTGCTCTATAGGGAATTTTCAACTTTATACAGTTATCTTTTAGATATTTTCTTAGCTCATCATCAGTAATAGTGCATATAACAAAATTATGCTCATCACTTTTCCTATTAATTTCCTCCAGAATTTTGTCAATCTGCTCTTCTCCTTTTACAAAAGACCAAACATATTCGATCGTTTCTACAGAACGAAAGTGTTTCAGAGCTGATTTTGCAACTGATATAACAGTTTCACCACTTGAATCTGATACTAAGTGTAGATTAAGCTTTTTAAGGGTCATATACTAAAAATAATAGCTAGCAATCTGCTACTGAAATTATGCTAATTTGTTGACCTACGTAAATATAGAAAAACTATCCTGTTGATAAAACTCAAACTAATTGGTAAATTCTTAACACAATTATTCTCAAAACGAATGTTTTTATTAAAGCCTACAAATTTCTCTTATTTTTCTAAGAAAGCTCTACCTTGGCTTGGGGTTATTTGTTTCGCATGTTTTTTAATTGGAATGTCTTTGGCGTTATTCTTCTCTCCAGAAGATTATAAACAAGGAGAAATTGTACGAATCATGTACATTCATGTGCCTTCTGCATGGCTTGCTCTTGGAATATATGGATTAATTGCATCACTTGGTTTCATTTCATTGGTATGGAACAATAGCATTGCTAGTGTCTTGGCACATGCTGCTGCTCCTGCAGGGACAGTCTTTTCGGCAATATGCTTAATCACAGGCAGCATCTGGGGAAAAGGAACCTGGGGCACTTGGTGGGTATGGGATGCAAGGCTTACTTCAATGCTGATTTTATTTTTCCTATATGTTGGCTACCTTTCATTGTGGAGCGCTTTTGATAATGAAGCGAGGGCAGAAAAATCAGCAGCAGTATTTGCCATCTTTAGTGCTATAAATATTCCTATAGTAAAATTTTCCGTGAATTTATGGTCCACTCTCCATCAGCCAGCAAGCATTTTGAGAAAAGGTGGAATAGCAATAGAAAGTTCCCTGCTGTTGCCACTGGTTGCAATGTTTATGTTTTGTGCCACATTTTTTTTAGTAGTGTGGATACTGTATTCACTTTACTTAATTAATTTATATAAGATAAAGAGAGAAATCAGTATGCGGTATTAGGCCGAGAGATGAAAATAGAACACACCACATCACCAAGTAGCAAAGACATTGAATTCCTACTCAAAAAGATTAATGAAGAAACCGTTGATAAAGGTACGTGTAACCCATTTGCTTTTTTTATTCGCGATGATACTGAACAAATTATTGTAGGTTGTAGCGGTTTTGTTATCTATGGTTCAATTTACACTGACTTGCTTTGGGTGCACTCTGATTATAGAAGAAAAGGTATGGGAAAGCAGCTAATGGAAGAAGTTCATGATTATGGTCGTGAGATGCACTGTAAAATAGCAACCGTTGCAACCATGAATTTTCAAAAAGCGAAAGTATTTTATGAAAAGCTTGGGTATAAGTGTGATCTTGTACGTCCAGGGTATGTTAACATGTATATTTTTGAAGAAAGTGTTGTGAGATGCACTGTAAAATAGCAACCGTTGTAACCATGAACTCTAAAATATTTAAAGAGCCTACTAATATCTTTAAGGTAAATGTTCATGTGATTCCGCAGAATAATTCTGTTTTTTGATTCTATCTGTCCATTTATCATTTTCTATATCTTGTTTGTTGGTTGCTTTTTTTTCTTGCTCAACAATTGCCTTATCTATCTCCTTATGAATTGCATTAATCGCACCTCCTTTTTTGTATACTTCGCTTTTCCCTTCAATAATTAACTTAATAAAAGTATTTACAACAGACTGCACTTGATTATGATTAACCTGACCTTTTGTCAAAGAAGGTAAAGAGCCTAATTCCATCAATACTTCTGGTGCTGTTTTATCTTGAGTGGAAAGTCCTAAATTATCTGCTACTTTACTTATTAATAACTCTCTGTGTTCTTTATTATCTTCCAATTTAGCATAATCACTCAATAGATCTATAACGGTAGATACTCTGACTTCAACAACATCATCAACATCTTCATCTTCTAGAGCAACTCCTGACCCCAATAACCTCTCTCTGAGATTTTCGCTTAAAAGATTGATAAATTCTTCATTTGCATCTGATCCTGTGGTTGATATTGTACCATCTAAATAGTTACTTTGAGCACCGAAGCCATGCTCTATTTGTATTTTTGTCTCAGGTTTAAATCCTAATTTTGCACAGAATTTCTGAAAATATTCTTTAATAATGTCAAACAAGCTCTTGCCATTATCTTTATAATTTTTTAACTCTTTAGGAATAGTAAGTGACAATTTACCATCTCTGTATGTTACAAAGTCTTCACCATTGTGAGATTCAATTGTAAATTCCAATGAACTAGACAGATTACATATCTTATCGCCATGCATAACTTGATTTTTAACAGAGAGTATTGGTAGCCTCATATCAGATCTAATTCTCACATTATTTTGGTTAGCACAATCAATATTTATTACTTTTTTAGGATTTTCTACTATGAACGACTGTCCAAGTGCAAGTTGGGTTTGTATAAATGGAGCAGCCTCATACCCTGCTTGATTACAATTGGTAACTAGCTCTTCTAAAATAGCATCACTTGGAACTTCTGCCCCAGCGTATCTGAACATTTTTTTGAAAACTTCTTTTGCAAAGGAACGGTAATCCTTGTTTTCATCTTTCTCTGTTGGTAATAGATGGATATACCTTTGGCCAGCATTGTAAAATTCTTCAAATTCTTTCTTATATGAATCGGTTTTTTGATGATTGGCAGTTTTGGAATTTTCACAGTGATTTTTCCATAGCTCACCCAATGCATTACTTACAAGCTCTTTCTCAATATCTTCGAGTACTGAAGCAACAAAAGCTTTGCCATGATCCGTATCTATTTCTCTTGTTCCTTTTTTGTTAAATATTTCGTCATTATATATATCATCACTATTAAAAAGTTCGCTTTTGCGGTGCTTAGCTCCTTCCTTAAATGCAATAATAAGATTTTTATCTATTTCTTTTCCGTTAATAATAAAATTCATCCTTTGAAAATCTAAGAACATTGTTTCACCGGAATTCGCTAATTTATTATCTTGATCTGCTCTTAATTTACTAAAATTGAACTCTTTAGCTGTGGCCTTTAATCTAACTACTGGACTCTTATTATTTTTTCCTTTTGTCTCTTTCATAAATAACACCTTACTGTAAATATGCTGTAAGTTATATCATATAATGATGAATAATTTGGTAATATATTAAGAAAATCGACAGTATATTTCTTTATTTAAGGGGTGTAGGAAAGGCGTAGATTTCTCTTTCCATTTGTAGCGTACTGCATTAATATTTATGTATTAATCTAGAAAATAATGATGAATAACATTGTAATTGTTGGTCTGCAATGGGGTGACGAAGGCAAGGGTAAAATAGTAGATTATCTTTCTGAGAATGCAGATGTAGTTGTGAGATTTCAGGGAGGAAATAATGCAGGGCACACTATAGTAGTAGATGATGAGGTTTATAAATTAAATTTACTGCCCTCTGCTGTTTTGAGGCCAGGCAAAATATCTATCATAGGAAATGGCGTTGCTCTTGATCCACACGCTCTAATCTCAGAAATAGAGTCATTGAAAGTTAAAGGAGTAGACGTAAACTATAACAACTTGATGGTATCCGAGAGCTGTCCATTAATACTTAGCATACATAAGGACAAGGAAAAGCTATTTGAAGATTTAAATGGAAATCACAAAATTGGTACAACAAACAAAGGGATAGGGCCATGTTATGAAGATAAAGTTGGAAGGAGAGCTATACGCCTTTGTGACTTAGAAAACGCAGATGAGCTCAATAAAAGAGTGGATACTCTTTTGAATTACCACAATGCTATCAGGAAAGGCCTTAACTACCAGGTGGTTAAAAAAGAAGAAATATTAAAGGAAATTCAAGAGATTTCAGAAAAAATTCTTTCATATAAAAAACCTGTGTGGAAGATATTAAATGACTTGATGAAAGAAGGTAAGAAAATAATATTTGAAGGTGCCCAAGGCGCATTTTTAGATATCGACCACGGAACTTACCCTTTTGTTACTTCAAGTAATACTGTAGCATCGCAAGCAATAACAGGCTCAGGGTTATCCTCCAATGCTTACATTATTGGTGTGGTAAAAGCTTATACAACAAGAGTGGGCAATGGCCCATTTCCTACTGAGCAGAAAAATGAAGTAGGAGATAGCTTGTTTACTATAGGTAAGGAACTTGGAACAGTGAGCAATAGAAGAAGGCGTTGCGGATGGTTCGATGCAGTTTTAGTGCGCCAGGCCGTACAACTCTCTGGAGTTTCAAGCATTGTATTAACCAAATTAGATGTGCTTAATTCTTTTGATACAATTAAAATATGCACTGGTTACAAGTATAGCGGAAAAATGTATGATTATTTACCCGCATCGCATTCAATACAAGGGGAATTAGAGCCAATATATGAAGAGTTTCCTGGCTGGAAAGAAAACACTCAAGGTAAAAGGTCGATTGAAACATTGCCTATCAATTTAATAAAATATATAGAAGGGTTAGAAAAATTAATAGGTGTACCAATTCATCTAATCTCAACTAGTCCAAAGAGAGAGGATGTTATTAAGCTTAAAGATTTCTGAAAACGTCTTTGTATCTTAGAGCCTGTACGTAATCTCAAAAAAGAGATAAAGTGAGAGGATAAAGTATATAAAGTAGGATATGCGAAGTTTATAACCAAGTGACATAAGTCGAGAAAAGTTTGAGATTATTGTAGCAGATCTGGAATCTTGCAGAAAGAAGACAAAACCAAGAACACTTGATTTACATGATATATTTTGTGGAGTGTTATACGTGTTAAAAAGTGGTTGCCAGTGGAGAATGGTATCAAAAGAGTTCCCAAAATGGCGCAATTGTTACGACTATTTTAAGAAGTGGAGTAAAAAACCAGATGTAAATAAAGAAAGTGTTCTGGAGCTGGTATTAAAAAAAAATAATTGCGACAAAACAATGGTCGGAAAAGCTTCTGCATAATTGATGCACAGAGTATAAAAAATGCAGATACTGCTGAAGCTATGATGCAGGCAAGAAGATTTCAGGGCCGTATTGCAGTAGATACGCAAGCATGCAATTTATACAACAACAGCAGAGATAACTGACCGTAGCAGTGCTGTGAGAATGGTCGAAAATGCAAAAGAAAACCTCTCGGGAGTTAAAAATGTACTGGTTGATGCAGGCTATACTGGAGAGAATTTTGTAACTCAAATAAAAACGATTATTGGTGCAACCGTTGAAGTGATCAAAAGAAATGAATTACGTTCCTTTGTTGTATTGCCCAAAAGATGGGTTGTGGAGCGATCTTTTGCTTGGTTAGAAAAATGTAGAAGATTGTGGAAAAATTGTGAGCGAAAACTCAATACTAGCCTACAAATGGTAGTTCTGGCTTTCACTGCCTTACTTCTGAAAAAATTATGAACAGGCTCTTACTAACTCTTATCTAATAAAAAAAATACTTGTGTAACTTCGAATAGTCTATTATGCAAGACAACAGTATAAACATGTAGTAAGAAATGTATAATGAAAAATAAAAGCTCAAGTTTAACACTTGCAGTTATTTTTACACAATTAAGTAATCATAAAAGTTAGTGTAGGGCGAGGTTATACAGTTTGATTTCTTTTAATATATGTTAATTGGTATAATATAAATATAGTTAAGGAGGTGTATTATGATTGGAAGTTTGGCTAAAGAAGAAAAAACAGCAGAGGCAGGAAAAACAGGTGATCAACTTGAAAAGTGTATTGGACCAACTTCACTGAATAGGGAGGTTTATTACTCTACGCTTATCTACTATACATTAAAAGAGTTATATTCACAATTAGGTGATATCTCTTATGCTAATAAAACAAGATCAGAAAAAGAAATAATCAATTTTTATGTTCTACCTCAATTTGCACGTTTTAAAGAAATTATTGATGAAGATATAAAAAAAGATCCTTCGTTTGCAAATTCTGCTATTGTAAAGTTTTGCTCCTCAATTATAAAAAATAACAAATTACTTAAAGAATTAGAAGAAGTTAGTATTCCTGCCAAAAACTCTAGTGTAAAGGCAAGGGTAAGCTTTCAACTAAAAAATCTGAAAGAAAAGGTGTGGTTCTTAGGAAAACTAAAGGAAAAAAAGAATTTCACTTACGTGCAGAGGGCTTTTGGGGATAAGTGGAGTTTTTATGACCTAATAAATGATGGAGATTTTAAAAAAACGTACATAGATAAAGCAGTAACAGAGTCTGCTAATAAGAGCTTTAAGGAAGATATAGATAAATGCATAAAGTTGGCAGAGCAGGGAAAAGAAGCTGCAAGTAAATATCTTGGAGAGAAAGGCGTAGAGTTTCGAGCTTATTACACAGAAACTGATAACACTCATAGAGTTTTGAATATCAATCTTATTAATTACAATAGAAGTGAGCAAACCAGGATTAGTGACATTTTACAGCAAGAGAAAGATATTAAAGAGCTGAATATCTATTGCAATAAAAAACATGAAATACACTCTCATCGGAAAGGTAAGGAAAGATATTATGAATTTAAAGAGGGCGCATATTATGAAATGAAAAGCACTTGGCCTGTAAAGGATGGATCCGAAATGTGTACCATGATTATGAATGTGAGTAGCGATGGCATAACTGAAGTACTAAAATTTAATGATGAAGATTTTGTGCTATCGGATGAGATCTTAGAATTAATAAAGCAAAACGATGAATTATATATTCAAGGTCTCTCCTTATATGATGCTGTACTAGAAAAAGGTAAGGCTGCTGATGTTGTACCTACTGCTAATAATAATTTTCAAAATGAGTCTATAGCGGCCTATCGCGAGGAACCAGAGGGGGAATTAGACCCTAAAGTTGATGCTGACAATAGCCTTCCTCCTTCTATTAATAGCAATGCATCAACTCAAACGGAAGTCAATTTACAACACACTGAAACTCAAACAGAAGTTGCTTCACAACAAATCGAAACTAAAACGGAAGTCAATTTACAGCACACTGGAACTCAGACAGAATTTGCTTCACAACAAATGGATGAATTGATTTTAAATAATCAGATGCTGTCCGAAAAAAAACGTTGAATTGAAGCAAGAAATGTCAAATTTGAAAAAAGAAGCTGTTGAATTGAAGCAAAAAATAGAAGCAGGGTTGCAAGTGATAAATAAAAAGCACCATGAATTAATACAAGAAAATCAGCGACTACAGGAGAAACTAGAAACAACCCAAGCAGAAGCTAATCAAACAATTGTAAAGTTAGAGAAGCAGAATAGCAATTTACAAGACAGGTTTGAAAAAGAGGAGCAAAAAAACACGGAATTGCAAACTGAACTGGCACAAAAAAATGAAGAATTAGCAGGTGTGTTAAAAGAGCTACAAGGGAAAGCACAAGAACTTAAAGGTGTATATGAAGAAAAAAGAAAGCTAAAGGAAGAGCTGAAAATTGTTAATCCAGGAAAGAAGAATTTGGAAAAAGAGCTAAATCAAGCACGAGAAGATGCGGAACAGATAATGGTTGAACGACGCCAGCAGAAAGAGCGCTTGAAAGATCAGCTAAGAGAATTAGATCAGGAATATAAGGTACAAGTAGAAATTGAGCAAAAGATTAAAGAATCAGATAGGCAGGATAGCGATTTACAAGATACACTTGGAGAAGAGAGACTAAAACTCAACATTGAAGAACTAGAAAACGAGTACGAGGAATTTCCAGGAGATAAGGTGCTTACACTTGAACTCACTAAAGATGAAGATAAAGTCGAAGAGTTAAGAAACGAGCTAGAGCGTGAGAAAGAAAAGTGTAAACAATTATTAGAAGAAGAAAATGAATGGGGTGATGAATTGGTAGGAATGCTTGATGGACTGGAAGAAAAAATTCGTGCTGATGAACAAAGGAGCTTCAACAATCAATTAACGGGAGAAATTTCTAATGAGTCTGGTAATGCTCCACGACAGAAGAAAAGGTTATCCAAATCTTCAAGCGTTGATAATGAGTCTTATGTTCCACTGAGAGAGAAGACAACATTACTCAGATCTTTAAGCGTTGATAGTGGACTTGATAGCGATGAAGAAAATTGTGATAATGATTTATCTTTCAACATAAGTCCTATAAGTTCTATTGAGAAGGTGGCAGAGAGTAGAAACGTAGGTAGGGTATCATTGTGAAGATGGTTGGGGTTAAGTTGCAACTTAAGTGGGGCGCAAAAGGTCTTTTGTGTTGATAATAATTTAAAATCTATAGTAGACTAAAAAAGATTATTAAATTATAATATAACATATGATAAAAGACGAGAAATCGAAAACAATTTTTGAAGTGGAAGGGGCAGTAACTGCTTTACTACCTGCAGCAGAATTTAGAGTGAAACTGGACAATGAACATGAGATTATCTGTCATGTATCAGGGAAAGTGAGAAGAAGTAAAATACGCATCATTATAGGGGATAGGGTGTTAGTTGAGATGAGCATTTACGATAGGAATGCGAGAAAGGGTAGGATCATTAGAAGGCTTAAAGGTACAAGTGACAGAACGATCTCTAAATAATCTTATTCTTGCTTCATCATCGAAAAGGCGTATAGCTTTACTAAAACAAATAAACATTGAGCCAGGTTTAATTTTGCCAGCAGATATAGATGAAGCCCCTTTAAAAAAGGAACTTCCGAAGGATTACTCAATCCGTATGGCAAAAAGTAAAGCTGAGAAAATACAAAGTTTAAATCCAAATTATTTTGTGCTTGGTGTTGATACAGTTGTTGCTTGTGGTAGAAGGATATTGCTCAAAGCTGAAAACGTTGAGCAAGCAGAAAAATGTATCCGCTTGTTATCAGGAAGAAGGCATAGAGTATACACCAGTGTATGTCTATTAACTCCCGATCAATCTAAACAACATATCAGGACTGTGGTTACAATAGTGAAATTTAAACGTCTCAGTGAACAAGAAATTAAGTATTATTTAGCATCAGAAGAGTGGAAAAATAGGGCGGGGGGATGCAATATACAAGGCCTAGCTGGAGTGTTCGTATTGTTCTTACGCGGCTCCTACTCTTCCGTTATAGGGTTACCATTACATGAAACCTATTGTTTGCTAAGCAATTATTTTAACTTCAATTTATATTGAAATACCTTTATTAGTATCTTTTTTTTGTTGTGACTCAGCAACCTGTTTAGCCCAATCTAGTGGTCTTTTATTTCTGTTAGCTAATGCAATTCTATTGCGATCATAACCATCAGTGTGTTCTGTTAAAGTATCTCCTCTTTCTTCTTCTATTACTCCAGCTTTCAGTTGTGCTTCATCTTTCTCTAGTAATTTATATAGTTCGCTATTTTTATCTACAGTTGGATTAGTGTCATTATTTTCTCGTTCTGCCACTGTTTTTTCTAACCACTTACGTATAGGGTCATATTGTTTACCTTCTCCTATCTTTTCTAAAATGTTTTCTGAGAATGAATCTTTAGGAATATTTTCTTTAGTAGCCTGTTGTGCCGGTTCTCTTAACCCTTTATCCGGGTTTCCCAATGCTCCTTTTAACTCACTCGTATCTCCGATTTCTTTTGGTTCAATGTTTTCTAAGCTCTTCTTTAACTGTTCAGGATTTACTTGAGATTGTTCATTATTGTCATGAGTTGGAGATGAATAGCCCGAATCGTTTGCTTTTATGTCTGTTGAGCTGTCTTTTAGCAACCCAACTTCTCTCAAGCGTTTTTTAGTTTCTTCGCTAATCTGACTCTGATCAGCTGATTTTAACCCGAGATTTTCTTGACCTAATGTATTTTTAAGTTCTTCAAATAGAGTTAGATTACTTTGTCTAATATGTTCTTCTAATTTCCTTCCTACCTGTTTTAAATCTGTTTGAGATTTACTATCACTATTAGTTGGAGATATATAGCCTGAATCACTTATACTATTTGGTGTTGAAGCAGAGACACTAATAGTTGGACCTTCCACTATTTTTACATCTGCTAAATCGTCTTTTTGCAATCCATCTTCTTTATCTTGTGACAGTTTATCAGTAGGATCAACTTGCCTTAATCCTCTATTATCCTGCTGTGATCTATCTCTGATTTCTTTAAGAAGATTTTCAGGTGGAGTTTGATCACTTTGTTCAATGTTCTCTAAGCTCTTCTTTAACTGTTCAGGATTTACTTGAGATTGTTCATTATTGTCATGAGTTGGAGATGAATCGCCCGAGTCACTTTTATTATTGAGTACTGTAGCAGAGAGCGGCTGTTCACTTTCTTTCCACTTAGCATCACTAGCATCTTGGTTATCACTGTTATCTGGAGAAGATGAATAAGGAATTATGTCCTTTAATGTCTCTAACGGTGATGGGTTATTTTTTCTACTTCCTGCAATTGATGCTTTTCTATCATCAACATCAATGTGCCGTAAGTTGTTTTTCTTGAAATTTCTGATGTCTTGTAACAGATCGCCTTTGCTATTTCCTTCTTGTTGCTGGGTTTTAGGTTGTTGCTGATCATTAGGTGTTTGCTCACTTCTATCTGGTTTTTGGCTTCCAGGTACAGCATGTCCAAATGTAGGATTGTCATACCGTTCATCTTCTTGCCTATTATCTTGATTGTGGCTTACAGACTTGGTGAAAGTAGAACTATCTGAAGAATCAGAAGTTGCACCTTTTTGCTGATTATTAGGTGTTTGCTCATTTTCGCGCAAGTCATCTGGTTTTTGGCTTCCAGATTTGGCTCCCCCTTGCTCATCGAAAACACCTTTTTTAGGTGGTAGTGAACTAGTTCTAGGTGGAAGTGGCGGAGGAGTTTTTTTGTTCTGAGGATTCTCCTCAAAAAGCGATTGTAGGTTATAAACTTGACCTCCCGAATTTGCTTCTCGTGCTGCTTGTCTAAGCTCACGCTTTTCTTTAGCCTCCTGAGAATTAATTTTATCGTCAAAATCTTTTCCAATTCCGCTATCGTAAGACTGCCTTCTGCTGTTAGATTGTAGTCCAAAATGTGAATGGTGGTCTTCTTTTTTTTGAGTTATATCAGTAGCTTGAACGCTAACACCTCTATTAACATCAATTCTTGTTGTAGTTTCAGATGATAGCTCGTTACTGTCTTTATTATGTTGCATCTCATTCGCTTTTCCTTGTCCTTTCTCCCTGAATTGTATTTCATGCAAGAATAAACCACCTATTTTTACATCTCTGTTTACTTCTAACCGTTCTAGAGAAAAATCATCACCTTTAACAAGGTCTACACCGTTAGCATCAATCTTAATTTTGATCTTACATTCCTTCCCCTCCGCATACCACTTTAAAGTCATTTCATATGAACCATCAGTTACGACATAATGTCTTATTTTTTTCCCTTCTTCCTCGGCAACAAAACCATGCATTCCGCTCTTTCCATCACTATGCAATGTTGAAAATCCCGAGATTTCATTCTTCTCACAAAAATCACTGTTTAAAAATTCGCTGATTTTAAACTCTTTTTTGTTATTTCCCAGCGTAATACTTGCGTGATTACCGTATATTGAAACTCCTGCAACATCATCAACATACTCTTTCAACCTTTCTTTAACTTCACTTTCAAGGTCTTGTCCAGCTTTCTTTGTCTTGTCGCATTTCTGAAGAATAACTCCATATGCTTTATCTTTGTTTTCTTCTTCGTCACAATTCCAGTTGGCGTGTTTTGTTAAAAACTTTACTGTGTTAAAATCAACTCTAGCATTATAAATTGGGTCGTCTTCCTTTTTTATTTTATCAAATAAAGGAAAAATTTCTTGAATGCGCTCATTATAAATGTGTTCTTGTTGTGTATCGTTAGTGCCCATATATCCCTCACTAATAACCCTCTGCCTTTAGTTCTAGCTAATACTAGCTAATATAATTATCACAAGCATTGGTTGAATTTTTATTAAGGAAGGTTGTGTTACTAATGTGATGACACAAGCTATTTTATGGTAACATCAAACGATTTAAGTTGTCATTCCAGTCTGGAATCCAGCCTTTCACGAACCCCATCAAAAATGTTGTGTTTTAACATAAGATTAGCTACTTTTATGCTCACTAACTTAGTGCCAATCAAGATTCCTGGATCCCAGTGTCTGGGCACTGGGATGACATCCTTCTTGGCGGAAATCACTCTTATATCACAACAGCTGTATAGCCTAAATTGCTTTAGCTATAGCTCTGTTTTTGCAACTTCAAATATCTGCTACTCATAGTAAACACTTCTGGATCTTGAGAGGTTAGCTTGAGTATAGCGAGTATGTTGATAAACAACAAAGCAGCAATCGAGATATCAGCAACATCCCATAGCAACCGGACTTTACCTATCGCACCAAGCGGAATGATCATGGTAAAAATTACAATCCAGATTTTAGTGTATTTATTATCCATAGACACATAGCGTATTGTCTGTTTTGAGCAAAAAAACCAAGTAAAAATAGTAGTAAAGGCAAAACAAAACATTATGGCCATAATTAAATAGTCAATATAGGGCCAATTCATAGCTTTTCTAAAAGCAAATATGCACATGTTAGTACTCTCTAAATCAGTGACCCAAGAATCTGTGACAAGCAGTACCATTGTTGTAATAAACACTATGAATGCAACTATAAAAGGCGATATTATTGTGATTAGGCTCTGTTCAATAATAAATTTATTATTATTTTTCTTAGGAACAATTGAAGAATGTACGATTCCTTCGAGGCCAAGCCCTATATCTGTTGCAAAAATACCTCGCAAAGTTCCAACTTGAATAATAGTCAACATTTCTAAAATCAAACCTAGAGATAAACCAGAGTTAAAGCTACTAGTTGTAAAAAAACTGCTTGTTATTAGTTTTAGAGAAGGAAGAATATTTTCACTAAATTTAAATAATATGATACCGCAAAGTGTGAGGTAACTTACCGTCATTATCGGTATCATAGCCGATATAAAAATTTTAATTTTTTTAAAGCTGAGAGCTGCAACAACAAAAAATATTATGGCCATTACAATGCCACCAACAACTACAGGCACATCTATCATATTAAGTGGTATTGATAGAGAATTTACCTGAACAAGGTTACCAACTGTTATTGAAACCATCATCATGATAACTAGAAAGACAATTGTGGCCTTCCTAGAGTTAAACGCATCAGTCATGTAGGCTACAGGGCCACCTATAAACCGTTCGTTCTTTTCCTTTCTGGTTTTTATACTTAGATAACAAGTGACATATTTTATCACAGAAGTGATAACAATAATTATTGCCATCCATAAAATAGAGCCCGGTCCTCCGGTTTTTAGAGCAACAGCAGTTCCTGAAATATTTCCTACTCCTAAATTTCCCCCTAAAATTGTAAACAGAGCGGCTATAGAAGAAAATTTATTTTCTCCTTTTTTAGCTCCAAGGAGTGAAAGGGCGTATGGTAATCTAAATACCTGTAGCCATTTTAGTTTAATCGATAGGTAAACACCAGCAACTAGCATGAGTAATATTGTTGGCAGTAATAAAACAAACTTTACTGTATCCATCTGTAAAAGTGAGATTTTTATTTGAGTATACAACAAAAATTGAAAATACCTAACCTATTTTCTATGTATGACTTCGTTTCCGTCATTCTAGAAACCTTTTCTTGTCATCCAAGTAGCGTGACACATAACTGTACGAACATTGTAATATGGTACAATGTTAAGACGATGTCATTCCAGTGCTTGACACTGGAATCCAGCTTTTAATGCAACCCCTCACCAAAAATATTGTGTTTTAACATAAGGTTAGCTACTTTTATACTCACCAACTTAGTGTCCAATCTGGATTCCAGTGAGCTTTGTTGCATAGCAGCAGAAAAATTAGTGATTACTGACAAAATTCATTATAAATAGCGATTTAACTGTTGAAGAAAAAATATGCCACAAAAAATGAGGGTCAGTAACCATAGCGAATATAACAAATTTCTAGAAAAAAGAGGAAATATTTTTCATTATATCAACGAAGCCATAGAAAAGTGGTACGAGAATGGTCCAAAAATACCAGGTGGCAACAATATTTATAGCGATAAAGTTGTAATTTTGGTGCACATAATAACTTGTTTATTTAGAATAGGCCTGAGGCAAACAGTTGGGTTTATAGCAGGATACCTTGAGCAAATTGGGAAAAATTTGCAAGTTATCAGCTATTCACAATCATCAAAAGAAACTCAATATTAAGATCAATGATTGCAGAAAATAATATGGAAGATATCGAAATTGCTATAGACAGTACAGGAATTAGTATATACAACAACACTCCTGGTCATAGCAAAGAAAATAGCGAAGATAGAAAGTATCGCAGCTATGAACAGACAAGAAAATTGCATGTAATGTTGAATACAAACAGCAAAAAAGCCATAGCTGTAAAATACAGTAACGGCTGATCACTATGGAGCTTGTGATTTGCTAAAAGAAGTCGATTTTCAGTATGTCATAA
>NZ_JAPQLN010000022.1:0-5973 GCF_028981745.1 Wolbachia endosymbiont of Drosophila tristis
TATAGCTAAAGTGACTTAGGTTCTCTAATTGCACATAAGTCAACAATAATTTTCACACAAATCAAAACAGCATATCTTCTCCATAATCCTTGGTAATTTTACATAAGTGAAAAGTAGCATATGGTTCTCTCCGCGGTCTGAGATGACAATAAACTTGTCAAGCCGCATTATACTTGTTAGGCGGAAGTGGACGGTAACATGTTTACCACGAAGTCTAACTAAGTTCTTGCTTGTCCCTTCCATCGGCATTGCTATCTTTATTTTCAATAAAATTATTGTCCTATGCTCTTTTGATGTTTATTGATAATAAAATTCTGTTTTATCAACCAACATCCTATGCATAATTACAGCTAATTTTCTTGCTACTGCTACAATTGCTTTTTTCATTCCTTTTTTCTTCGCAACTCCAGTTTTTTAATTTAAATGTCCTCTTGGTAACTGTAAGCATTGTTTGTGCAGCTGCATATAACATACTTCTACATTCCGCTGGTCCCATCTTTGATATGCTGCCATGCCGATCAACTTTTCCAGAAGAATATTGCCTTGGTGTCAACCCTATATATGCTCCAACTGTATCAGATTTCTCAAACCTATGTGGGTTATCAATTGCAGCTTTATACGTCATTGCTACTATAATCCCCACTCCTGGAACAGTAGTTAACAATTTACAATCATCGTCTTTTTCACCTTGTTCTGAAAGCATTTTGTCAAGCTTTCTTAATGACTTTTCTATTGCTTCCAAACTACAAACTAACGCTTCAATTGAACTCCTACTGATTTCATCCAAATTATTTATTGCCTCTTGTATTCTTAAAGCGAAAGTTTCAAATTTTGATCCTTTACCGACCATGTATCTTCAACAACCCTCTTATTGTTCCAATAACCTGCTGTTTGCTACACATTAGCTGTCTTCTGCTTCCAAGCGCTATTTTAATTTGACAACTGATTTTACTAACACTTCTCATCATCTGCGCTATACCCCTCGCATCGTTTTTATCATTCTTATTGATTCTTGCAGACAACGCTGCTGCCATATGCCTTGCATCTACACAAATTACTGGTAATCCAAAACGCCTTAACTCTTTGCACATTGATATTGACAACTATCCACTTTCTATTCCTATGGGTTCGTATTTTTTGCCTTGGCTAATCTGCTATTGCCTTACTTTCGCTTGCAACAACTTCTTCCTTAACAACTTTTCCTTTCTCATCAACGATACTTATAAAAGTTTCTTTTAATGAGATCGCTATAATATTTCATGACCTACTGTAAAAGTTTAAATTATTTTTGAAGAACCAATTCATTGAATTTGTTACTTCGTGCTAAAATAATGGAGTATGTCTCTCCATCATTCAATAGCAATTACAGTATGTTTAGCTATAATTTGAAAAACAAAAATTCGTCATTCTGCTACTAGTTAGCGGGATCTAGAGGTACCGCGGCGGCATGACGTAGGATTGCTGTCATCCCGCTGCTTGTTAGTGGCTAAGAGATACTGTGAATAAATCACGGTATGACGGTTAAGTATCCCGCTACGTGTTAGCGGCTGAGATAACGCGAATAAATCGCGGGATGACGTGTTGCTTGGGTCAGCTATAGAAGCAAAACTCATCATTTTGAAAGAGGAGGAGATTTTTCCGGACCCTCAGCAGGGATTGATTTTGGATCTGATAATTCTGTATTTACCTTGATTGGCTCTAATGGAGTTTTCTGCTCTTCCGGTTTATCATCTGGAATTGGAACAGGCCAATCCATAATGTTTTGCGGTATAACTTTTGCTTCTTTAGCTTCTTTTTGACCTGTTGAAGATGATGCATCAACTCCTGCATTTTTGGTAACTTCTTGTTTTAGTTGTTTATTTTCTTCTTGCAGTTGCTTTAAATTTTTCTTTAACTCGTCAATCTCTCTTATTTTTTGTTTTAATTGTTCAGATATAGTTAGTTTGTCTCTAGTCAATTTTTTGTTTTCTTGTCTTAACCCACTAGCTGTTCTGCTTGAGTTGTTGTTTACAGCTTGTATACCTTGGTCTTGCTGCTGCATGCTTGTTCCTCTACTTTCATATTCAACTTCAGTTTGAGTTGCCTGACCTTTTTCCTGCTGTAATATGTTCTGCAGTTGCTCTAGACTCTCTTTGACAGATGCCAGCTCTTCCTGTGTACACGTTAACATCCCTTCCTTTTCCTTAAGTTGATATTGAAGTTTTTCTATTTCCCTCTTCGTATTTTCTTCGCTTAGCTCATCTGCAAGTGATCTTCCAGGTTCAAGTTGTCGAATTTCCCTCTCTAAATCTTCCTTTTCTCTCTGTCATTCATTTAATTCTTTAGACAATTGGCTCGCCGTTTCAGCCAATGTATTGTTTTCCTTTTTTGTTTCCATTAACTGTTCTGCCAACTGCTTTTTATGATCATCCTTTAAACCTTCCACTATTTTCTTCAGGTCATTCTCCAAATTTGCATTCTTTTCCTTTAGTACAGTTAAATTAGCTTCACTTTGCTTCAATTTTCTCTGTAATTCTTTATTTGCCTCATTTGTTTCACCTTCCTTATCTTTCAACTGATCATTTAAGTTCTTTATTACATCATTTTTATCCTGTAGTTCTTCCTCTTGTTCCTTTATTCTTTGACCTCTTTCAAATATCGCTCGCTGTTGTTCATTGACTTTATCTCTCAAGGAGTCACGTTCTAATCTTAGATCCTCAAGCTGCTTTGCCTGCACTGCAAAATATTTAGCAAATGTTTCTTTTTCTTCCTCTAATTCCTCAACTTCATCTTTTAATCCTTCTTGCTCATACTCTTCTTCATCACCAGACATATCATCCTCAAATATTTCATCTTCATCACTAAATTCACTGCCGGTGGATATAGAACTTCTACGTGAAGAAGGTGTGCTAGGAGAGGAATACCCACTGCTGCTTGGTGTAGGTGACTGTGGTGATATATGTAGATCTTTTGTAAATATTTCCTCTGCTGGTACTTGCTGATCGTCTACACTCTTGGATATGCCAGTAAAAGCTTGATACAGAGTTTTTCCGTTGATAAAAACTTCTTTATTTTGTCCAACTAACTTTAATACTTCTTCTGAACTCGTTATTCCTCCAAATTTTGGCTCACCAATAACACTCTGTATACCACCAGAATCCAATTTTACGGTCATGCTACAGTCTATGCTGTTACCTTCAGAATCCTTAGCCTGCCAATTAATGGTCATTTCACATGAGCTTGAACCAGTAAAATCATAGTGCCTTTCGCTGCCTTTTTTGGTTGCAGTTATTTGACTATCTTTCCCTAAAGATATGTTATAAACCTTACCTTCACTGCTGGTCCTTAAAATATTGCTAATTTCTATTGGTTTTTCTTCATTTTCAAATCTAATTTTGAAGTCATTATCCTTTGTTGGATACACTAAGAAATTTTGACCAGGCAGAGACGACTTAAGTTCTTTATGCATTGCGTCTATTGATTGCTCAAATTTTTGGAACTCCTTTTCCCACTTTAAATTTATCTGTCCTGTAATGTCCTCATCTTTGCGTAAAGGACCAATAAAGTACCAGATTAAATTTTCTTCCTCCAGTCTTTTGATAAAATCCTGAAGATCGTTGCAAGATTCAATGACATTTAAAGTATCATTTTTCTTTTGTTCATCTACATCTAAACTTTGACTTTCAGCTATAAATACATTTTCGTTTTCCTGTGGCATAATTTTACATTTTAAAAAATATACTATAATATTAACAGATTTCTTTAAAAAATCAACTAATTGTTGGATAAATAAACTTGAGCATTTGGCCAAAATGTTATATAGTAGTCACTTCAAGAAGTACAGTATGGACAATACCATTATAAGAAAATACGATATTAGAGGTATAGTAGGCAAAGATTTGCAGATTAATGATGGGTACGAGATAGGTAGAAAGTTTGGCCAAACCGTAGCTAGTGTTTGTGTCGGCTACGACAGCAGAATAGATTCACCAGGTATAGAAAGAGAATTAATTAGGGGCTTAACTTTATCCGGTGCAAATGTTATACGCGTTGGGCTATGCTCTTCACCTATGCTTTACGCTGCAACACAAATCACACAGGCGGATCTTGGTATCATAATAACTGCCTCTCATAACCCCAGCGAATATAATGGCTTTAAATTTTTTAGTAATAAAAAAGTCTTCTCAGATCAAGAAATGAAGGAAATTATAAGCAGTCCAATTAAAAACAGCACAAGAATTGGAAGCTTAATTAACATAAATATATATAGTGAGTACATTAGCATATTGAAAAGTGCAGTGAAGAACGATACTACACAGAAATTAAAAATAGCCTGGGATTGTGGAAATAGTCCAGCAAGTGGAATTATAAGGTATATTGAAAAGATCTTGCCTGGTCATACGCACATCGTAACCAATAACTCTATAGATGGGGCATTTCCACTGCATGATCCAGATCCCATAGAGGAAAAAAATCTTGCTCAATTAATTGACATTGTGAAGGAATATGGATGTGATCTTGGCATTGCGCTAGATGGCGATAGCGATAGGGTGCGCTTAATTGATAATAAAGGCAACGTTGTTTCCAATGACCATTTATTTATAATTTTTGCACGTGAAGTGTTGGAGGAATATCCAGAAAGCAAAGTTATTGCTAACGTAAAAATGAGTATGAAAGTGCATGATTTTGTTAGCAAGTTAGGAGGGCAAGTTATCACCTGTGCTACTGGACATTCACTAGTTAAGAAGAAGATGGTAGAGGAAGAGGCAAAGTTTGCTGGTGAATTAAGCGGGCACTTCTTCTTTTCTGAGCTAAGTTTTGATGATGGGCTATATTCTGCTGTTAAAGCAGTTGACATTTTGCTTAAGAAAAACCAAAGCCTATCTCAGGTGATTGAGGATTTACCGAAGTTATATATCACTCATGAAGTGAAGATTGTAGTGAAAGATGAGAAAAAGTTTCAAATAATTGAGTCAATAAAGAAAACACTGGAGCAGCAAAATATTGTATTTTCAGATCTTGATGGTGTTAAGGTAACCGATAATAAAGGTTGGTGGCTTCTTAGGGTATCAAATACGCAAAACTGCATTACAGCAAGATGCGAAGGAGAGACTTTAGAGGGTTTTGAACTTACTAAAAAGGTTTTGTTCCATTACATTGATGAAGCAAGGTCTTTAAATTGTAGCTACTCACAGAAATAAATTTGATTTATAAAATTGACATGAAAGTATAAAGATAAATAGGCTAAATGTACTTATCACCTGGTCAGGCTGCAGCATTATTTCGTGTAACCGTTTGCGGGTCCACTTAATTCTGCAATTCTTTGATCTCACTCATGGAGAGGCCAGTAAACTTAACAATAGTGGTGACATCAACATTATTAGCTAGCATTGTTTTTGCAACTTCAATTTTTCCTTCCTTTTTAGCATCATCAAGTTTTTGTTCAAGAACAGCCCGTTCATCACGAATACGTTTTATTTCCTGTTCGTAGGCAATAAATTCTTTCTCTGACCAGTTGAATCTATTTAGTTCTTCATATGCCTTTTTAATTATTACATCACTACCTATTATCTTTTCCAATTCTTCTTCGCTAGTTTCATCTGCATATTTAAAATAATAGATCCATTTTTCAACTATACTCTCCAATTGGTCTTCTTTAGTTTTAGGAAATTTTGGCAGCTCTATGAAGATAAATTGAAAATCTTTTAAGTCATGCTCATTGGTTTTTTCATCTCTTATGGTATGGCTAGATATATAGTCAAGCTTATCAGGGAATAAGGTACAATTTGAAATCGCGATAAAGAAAATCTTCTTTAAATCAACGTATTTACCAGATTTATCAGCTTGTCTTGAGTAAGCCTTAGCAGCATAAAGTTGTGCGCGTTTTTCAAAGCCTTTATCACGAGCGAGCTGGTTAGGTAAGGAAGTAGTATTGCTACTACTCCCTCCCTTAGAAACGCAGCATGCAGGTTTTCCCACACTACGCTTGAGCCC
>NZ_JAPQLN010000023.1:0-2991 GCF_028981745.1 Wolbachia endosymbiont of Drosophila tristis
TATATAGGGTTGACACCAAGGCAATATTCTTCTGGAAAAGTTGATCGGCATGGCAGCATATCAAAGATGGGACCAGCGGAATGTAGAAGTATGTTATATGCAGCTGCACAAACAATGCTTACAGTTACCAAGAGGACATTTAAATTAAAAAACTGGAGTTGCGAAGAAAAAAGGAATGAAAAAAGCAATTGTAGCAGTAGCAAGAAAATTAGCTGTAATTATGCATAGGATGTTGGTTGATAAAACAGAATTTTATTATCAATAAACATCAAAAGAGCATAGGACAATAATTTTATTGAAAATAAAGATAGCAATGCCGATGGAAGGGACAAGCAAGAACTTAGTTAGACTTCGTGGTAAACATGTTACCGTCCACTTCCGCCTAACAAGTATAATGCGGCTTGACAAGTTTATTGTCATCTCAGACCGCGGAGAGAACCATATGCTACTTTTCACTTATGTAAAATTACCAAGGATTATGGAGAAGATATGCTGTTTTGATTTGTGTGAAAATTATTGTTGACTTATGTGCAATTAGAGAACCTAAGTCACTTTAGCTATATATAAAAGGTTTAAGTGGTTGTATTGATGTATCTTTGTATTAAAAAACACCCAATAAGCAGAGTTGTAAGTGGAATAAACCACAAAATGTAAGTGCTAGGTGGTACGATTATAATTGAATTGCCGTAAGAATTTTTTAACTCTGAGATTATCTCTTCATCAGTGTATCCATCATTGATTTTTTTACGAATTGCTTCTCGCATATCATACGCGATCTGAGATCCAGATTCAGACAATGATTCGCCAGAACATATTGGACACCTTATTATTTCAAATAAACTGGTTGCTCGTTTTTCCATGCTTTTATCTCTGAGTTTATTATCCAGAGTAAAAGCGTTTACGCCTGAGTGGAATATCAATATGAAAAGTAAGCTAATTACTATTCTCATTCTTGGTTAATTGGATTATTTTACTGAGTTGGTTCATAAAATCAGTGATGGATAACTTTCCAATAAAGCTTGACCCTACATCATCATCGTACTTTATTGAAAATTGAATGCCATTATCAGTTGTTTTTTCTGATAAGGAAGGTACTAATTTTTCGAACGCATCTGAAGTTTTTGAGTCACCAATCATAAACGAGATTAATTCTTTATAATTTGATATAGCCACGTTGATTTTGTCTTTAAATGAATATGTAACTAAGTTGTAATTGTTTACCCCACCATCTGCAGCAAAAGAAAAATTATTACTTTGAATCAAAAATTTCTCTATATTGAAATTAATTCTGGAAGCCGAGATGTCGTTTACAAATTCATAATCAAATTTAATGTCGATACTAAGGTAACTTTCAGGACTTGCAGTATTTTTATACCGATAAGTATACAAATCAAATCCTAGCTTAGCATTTCCACTCAGTTCTTTATCGAGGTGAAATTGAATGTAATTGCTTTTATCATTCACTTCAGTTATAACACTTTGCTGATTTTCTAAAACATCACATTTTAATCCATAATCTTCGTAACGAAGTGTATCTATATAGTCTATCACGGTACTATTTTTGTTGAATCGCAATGAAGATGGTAAATCGTTTAGTCTAACAACAAAGTGGCTGCTATCGTTTGTGTGGCATTTTATATTCTTTTTCTCATCACCATGAACAGCAATATTGACTTCATTGCTTGGTATGTAGATATATACTGATTTATCAAACAATCTATTTTTTATCAATAAAGCATCAGATGAGATGGTTAATTGCTCATTGGAAAATTTTGGGTTTGTCACACGAAAAATTAGGTTAGAAGGAAATCCACTAAAATCATGTGAAATATCAAATTTTTCGTCGTTAATGTATAGTATTGTTTCAGCTAAAAGATTTTTTACCTTACATGCAGAAAAATACCAAAAACCACTATACGCTACAGGAATAAACAAAAGTAAAGAGATGATAATATAGATAAAAATCTTACGCATAGCTAATCACTCCCCTGTTTATCCAATGATATATTTCTTGTACCCCTTGGTATGGTTACACACAAGCCGTCGATATCTTTTGTGATTTTTATTTGGCACCCAAGTCTTGATGTCTCTGTTAAGCCGAAAGCTAGGTCTAACATATCATTTTCCTCATCAGATATAGGGTTATGTATTTCTACAGCATTATAAAACTTTGGATCAACAATTACATGGCATGTAGAGCAAGCAAGAGAACCTTCACATGCACCTTCAAGCAGATCTGGATCACTTCTGTGGGCTAAATTGAGCAGAGTTTCTCCCTCTGCAGCTTCATAGCTTTTCTTACTCCTATCAGGTAAAATAAAAGTAACAGATGGCATATTATTCCTATTAAAATCCTTACTAATTTCTCTATATCCTACAGGTAATAACTAATATTTGCAAACTCTTTACAATTCCAGTGCCTATTTTTTGTTATCCAAGTAGCCGACACTGGTTTCCAGAAAAAAGGGTGTTATGCAAGTAGCTGACACTGGTTTCCATCCAAGACGGCAGTGCCCTCTTCTTGTCATCCTAGTGCCTTCTTCTTGTCATCCCAGTGCCCAGACACTGGGATCCAGGAATTTTATTAAGTTAGTAAGCATAAAAGTATAGCTAACGCGAGCTCTACGTCATACCGCCGCGGTATCTCTAGATCCCGCTAACACGTAGCGGGATGACGAACTGCTATACCGCCACGAACCGTCATACCGCGATTCATTCGCGGTATCTCAGCCGCTAACAAGAGATCCCGCTAACAAGTAGCGGGATGACGGTTGTTGTTTAGCTACAAACGTTAAGAAATTTACTAAGCGAAAAAAAAGGCAAAAGAAGCCCCGTGGTTATTATCTGCTTTAAAATATTGGCGTTTTTTATGTTTTAAACGCTTGACAAGCGAAATTCAGTTGCTTTTAATTGCAACTAACCTACGCTGCAAATGTTTAAGAAATTTACCAAGCAGAAAAAAAGACAAAGAATCCCCGAGTTAGCTAGTCT
>NZ_JAPQLN010000024.1:0-20171 GCF_028981745.1 Wolbachia endosymbiont of Drosophila tristis
AAAAAACGCCAACTTAAAAAATGGATAGTGAATAACTAGCTACCCTAGGGTTTCTTTTGCCTTTTTTTCTGTTTAGTAAATTTCTTAACGTTTATAATTTAGATTAGTTGCGGTTTAAAAGCAACTGAATCGCGGTTATTAAGTGTTTAGAATAAAAAAACGCCATACTTGAAAGTATAATGTAAGTAATTAGCCAACCACGGGGCTTCTTTTGCCTTTTTTTCGTTTGGTAAATTTCTTAATATTTATACAGAAGGTGTCATTCCAGTGCTTGACACTGGAATCCAGTTCTTATTATACAGCTATCTGGTGTACTTATTTAAAATTAAGTTTTCTGGATCTCAGTGCCAAAGCACTGGGATGACACCCTTCCTGGCGGAGATTATTCTCAAATCACAATGTTCGTACAGTTGTGGAATGAATTGCGGTATGACGTAGGAAAACCTTAGCTATAGCTTTAGAACTCCCAAAAGGTCAGAAGCATTGAATGACTTGACAGAAAGTTCAAACCCATATAAAATGTCCTTATTTCTTATATGTTAGGTATAGTATCAATTGCCTCAGATCATGCTGGTTATGAATTAAAATCAGAAATAAAACCTTACCTGGAAGCCCTAGGTTACAGAGTAGTAGATCAAGGCTGCACTGCTAAGCAAAAGTGTGTAGATTACCCAGACTATGCTGTTAAAGTTGTAGAAGATATAACAAGCAAAAAAGCAAATTATGGGATATTAATTTGTGGTACAGGTTTGGGCATGAGTACTGTGGCAAATCGTTTTGAAGGAATCTACGCTGCTTTATGTAACAGTGTTGAGATCGCAAAATTAGCTCGCGAGCATGGCAACGCAAATGTACTGTGTCTTGGTGCAGGATTTACTGCGAGTGGATTAGCAAAAGACATAGTCAAACAATTCCTCGAAACAGAATTTTCAAAAGAAAGCAGACATAAAAAACGCCTTGATAAACTCAGCAATATAACCTCTAAGAAAAAAAAAACAAAAACTTATAACGAAGATGAAATATCAAAATTCGCTAAAATGGCAGGCCAGTGGTGGGATGAGAACGGCAAATTCAAACCATTGCACATAATGAATCCTGTTAGAGTATCTTACATTATTGAGAAAATAAAAGAGTTAAAAAAATGCAATTTGAAAGAATTATCATTGCTTGATGTTGGATGCGGTGGTGGCATTTTGTCAGAGTCAATGGCACGCGTTGGCATTAACGTTGTGGGAATAGATGTATGTGAAGAAAACATAAAAGTAGCGCATTCACATGCAAAAAAAGTAGGGTTAAATATAGAATATATACACACCAGCATTGAAGAGCTAAGCAATGACAAGAAGTACGACGTGGTTCTGCTGATGGAAGTAGTTGAACATGTGGATAATTTAGAGCTTTTCATGAAAAAAGCGATAGAACTGCTAAAACCGGAGGGGTTAATCTTTATATCCACAATAAATAGAACTATTAAATCCTTTTGTCTTGCAATAATTGGTGCAGAGTACATATTAAATTGGCTGCCAAAAGGTACACATAACTGGAATAAATTTCTCAAGCCGTCAGAAATTGCAAATCACTTAAGAGAAAATAATGTAACGCTGCAAAACATGGCTGGCATGGAGTACAACGTAATAAAGCGTGAGTGGAATCTAACTAAAGGCGTGGATGTTAATTATATACTCTGCGGTTTGTTAGATTTAACTCTATAAAAGCACCATTTTCACTTCCAATACTTTGAAGGATCTTGGCCAGCTTTTATACAGTAGCCTTTATTAGTTAGCGCCCAACCGGAACGACAAGCATAACCTGTACCTACACGTTCATATCCAGGAGCAGCAACACACTTTCCATTCTCCAAGGTTTGACCTTTAAAAAGACAACAAACTTCTTTTTCTGTTACCTTTGTTACAATTTGAGGAGCCCCAAAAAACACAGCAACAAACATACCCAGTGCGAAAAGTGCAGGCCAAGGCATTCTGCCAAATATTGCAAGTAAGCTTGAACCAATTATTACCACTGTAATCATTGGTCCACCTATTCCATGAACGTAACCTATTACATTACACATTACATCTGTTGCTCCATCAGCGTGTGCATCAAATGCATAGAAAACTATAAATAGAATTACAAGAAAATTTCTCATTGTTCTTTCAATAATCATGCCTGATTGTTTCTTATTTTAATAAAATTTCAGTAAATAGCTTTTTTCAAAAATTATGCTTAACCCAATCAATATTTATTTATTACTGCCTTTTTAATACTATAATTAACTCAGTTGATTTTTATCAAAATGCTAAACCATGGAACAATTCGAGAACTTTTACATCACCACGCCAGTATATTACGTAAACGATAAGCCGCATATTGGTCATGCATACACTTCTCTCTTGTGTGACGTGGTGGCAAGGTTCATGAAACTAGCTGGGAAAAATGTCAAATTTACCACTGGTACAGATGAACATGGACAAAAAATAGAAAAAGCAGCTAAAGCAAAGGAAATGCAGCCAAAAGAATTTACAGATGAAGTGAGCGTTTCATTTAAAGAATTGGCTAAGTTCATGAATTTTGAGTATGACGATTTTATTCGCACTACGGAGGAACGTCACAAAAAAGCAGTTATAGCTTTATGGAATAGACTTGAAGAGAGAGGGCAAATATATTTGGATTCCTATTCGGGTTGGTATTCAGTTCGTGATGAAGCATTTTATCAGGAGTCAGAGCTGATAGATGGCAAAGCACCAACAGGTGCTGAGGTCCAGTGGATAAAAGAAGAGAGTTACTTTTTTCGCTTATCAAACTGGCAAGAAAAATTACTGGAACTCTATAAAAATCAGCCAAGTTTTATCTTTCCTGAGAGCAGAAGAAATGAAGTGATATCGTTTGTAAGATCAGGGCTCATTGACCTCTCAATCTCTCGCACTAGTTTTAACTGGGGAATAAAAGTACCAGGTAATGACAAACACGTAATCTATGTCTGGATAGATGCATTAACCAATTATCTTACATCAATAGGTTTCCCTAGTACTGAAGGTGAGGAATATAAGAGGTTTTGGGCAGAACCAGAAACACAGATTCCAGTGTCAAGCACTGGAATGACACCAAACCAAGAGAAAACGCAGATTCCAGTGTCAAGCGCTGCAAACCTAGCTGACAACTCTTTCAACGTTCATGTAATCGGTAAAGACATATTGCGCTTTCATGCTGTATATTGGCCAGCGATTCTCCTTGCAGCAGACCTGCCACTGCCAAAACAAATTGCAGTTCATGGTTGGTGGTTGAACGAGGGAGAGAAAATATCCAAGTCCCTTGGTAATGTCATAGATCCAATTGGCCTCGCTCAAGAGTTTGGTGTTGATCAGCTACGCTATTTTCTCCTCAGGGAAGCAAGCTTCGGCCAAGATGGCAACTTTAGTAAGAAAAATATGATCAGCCGGATAAATTCAGAACTGGCAAACAACATAGGCAATTTAGTACAAAGAACAATTTCATTTTTACACAAGCAATGTTCTGGAATTGTACCAACAATCGATCAAAGCCTACTTAAAGGTGAAGAAAGTCTTCCAGGTTGCAAAGCTATACTCGATCAAGTGATGAATCACCTATCAAAGTATGAATTTAACCATATCATACTTCTAATCATCAACATCTCTTCTGAAGCAAATGCCTACATAGACAAAAGTGCACCCTGGACACTAAGCAAAACTGACAGAGAGCGCATGAATTTAGTAATTTACAAGTTACTGGAATATATCAGGATAATAGGCATTTTATTGCAGCCAATCGTTCCCAAGTCAGCAGAGATGATACTAAATCAACTGCAAATTCCGAAAGAACAACGAGATTTAAAATCTTTGTGCGACGCGTGCGTAAGTTCAGGCATAACATTGCCTAAACCTACGCCGGTTTTTTTGAGGGTTGATTCTAAAGAGGAGAAATAGTGTAAAAACTATTTCTCCTGGATGGGATTATCTTTAGTTAACGACGGTGCACACCGCTGTCTACATATTCAAGTTAGGTGGCAAGTGCCTTAGTTACTTTAGCACAATATGGTTTAGTAACATCAGCACCTATCACTACTACTTCAGTAATTGCCGACTTAACCTTTCCTAGGCTCCATGCAAACCAGCCTTGACCATTTTCTTCTTTAGTTGGCTGACTTTCTGGGCTAGAAATCTCAGTACCTTTTTCATCACCAGATTCTGCATCATAAAATACATCCTGATCCTCAGAAAGACTCATTAAATAACTTTTAGCAGCATCAACATTTAAATGATCAGGTTGCTTAGGAACGTTATCAATATTTAAATAATCCAAACTATTAGCTCGTTGCTTTTGCTCACTGGAAAGAACCTCAAGATTTAAATAATCCAAACGAGTTAGTTCTTGCATGCTAGGTTTAGATCCATCTTCACGCTTAAACTGCTCTTCCGGACTAGAAGCCTTAGTACCATAAATCCTACTGTACAAGCTGCTTCCAACGCTGTTAAGTGCTCCTCTTACAGATGCAATTGACGCATCATAAGTATTTTTCAAGCCACCTCCAATACCACTAAGTGTTCCTTTTGTAGACTCAGTTGATGGCACATAATTATCGTAAGCATATTTGCCAGAATACAAGACACCATTAACTGCTTCTTTTGCAAACCAAACAGCGCTATTAACTGTTCCTTTTGCAAGCTGAACAGTGCCATCAGCAATTGCCACTTTTAATTTGTCTTCTTCTATCTTTTTATTTTTTTCAGCTAGTTGAGTTTTTTGCTCAGAACTTTTCTGCTTTTGAGTGCGTACTTGATCTTTTAACTTAGAATTTTCTTCCTCTTGAGCTTCTACTTTATTTTTTAACTTAGAATTTTCTTCCTCTTTAGCTTTTACTTCCGCTTCTTTTTTAGCTAGTTGAGTTTTTTGCCCAGAAATTGTTTGCTCTTGAGCTTTCATTTTATTTTTTAACTCAGAATTTGTTTTGTTCTCGCTAATTGCTTGATACGAAAGTGCAATAGCTACAGCAGAAAATACAGCACCACCAATAATAAATGGAAGGCCAACACTTAATGCTGCAACTGGAGCTAAGAAACCAATATGCAGAAAATACAGCACCACCAATAATAAATGGAAGGCCAACACTTAATGCTGCAACTGGAGCTAAGAAACCAATATAAGGAGCTGCAGCAAACACTCCAGATGCTAATAAAGTTAAAGCAGCCAGAGTTCCAGCTATATAATAGGGTACATTGTTTTTATTCATCATCTCACGTATTATAAAATATAATACCATTATAAAAGGATTTTTAAGAAGTTGTCAAGCTATCTTTACATAAAAAAAATAATTGATAAACTTGGGAACAAGAAGATTGCTGTCAAGCTATGAACTATGCCTTTCCGTGTAATCTTTAAATGCACCTCTGTTAGAGTCAAAATATAGCTTCACACTGCCAATTGGCCCGTTCCTCTGCTTTGCAATAACAAGCTCTGCAATATTTCTAATTTTCTCCATTTTCTCTTGCCATTCCCGATGTTTATTGTTTCCTTCACTTGGTTGCTTTCTCAATTCGTAGTATTCTTCTCTATAGAGAAACATTACTATATCTGCGTCTTGCTCTATGCTCCCTGAATCACGTAAATCAGAAAGTTGTGGTTTTTTATCATCCCTCTGCTCAACAGAACGAGAGAGCTGAGATAGTGCAACAATGGGAATATTTAGCTCCTTTGCAATTGCTTTCAAACCCTGCGTCACTTCCGAGATTTCTTGCACTCTATTTTCATTACTCCTTTTTGTTGTTCCTCTGATTAGCTGCAAATAATCAATGAATACCACTTCTACATTATATAATTGATACAGCAAGCGTATTCTGGTGCGAAGGGCACTAATTGATAGCGCAGGGGTGTCATCTATGATGAAAGGCAGTTCAGATAATTCTGTACTAGTATTGATAAATTCATGCAATTCAAAATCACTAATTCTCCCGGTTAATGCCTTATAATAACTAATCCCTGAATCTATAGTGATCAGCCTTGCAGTTAATTGCTCTGCTGACATTTCAAGCGAGAAAAACGCTACATAGTGTTGCTTATCTGCTCTTTTTTGCAACATCTTACAAGCATTAAGTGCGATGTTTAGCGCCAATGCTGTTTTACCCATAGAAGGCCTTGCAGCTAAAATTAATAAATCAGATTTTTGTAGACCACCAAGAAGCTGATTTAGATCTTGAAGTCCGGTTGTAACGCCTAGCGCTTCTGGATTATTTTTCAGTGTGCTGATCTTCTCAACTACATCTTTAATTGAACTTGCAAGTTTTATATATGTTTTCTCACCTTGTTTTTTTACTGCCAAATTGAACAATTTTGTCATTGCTTGTTCAATTTGCGCCTGTGCAGGATTTTCAATATCGTAGTTGTAGCTATCACCCACTATTTCTTGCCCGAGCTTGATTAAACATCTCCTTAAGTAAGTATCACGGATTATTCTAGTCAAACTATAAATATCAAGTGCAATACTTGCCTTCGCTGCAAGCTTTGCTAAGTACTCTACCCCGCCACACTCGGTAAACGCTTGGTCGTTCTCAAAAAACATTTTGAGGCTCAGTTCATTGGCAACTATACCGTGTTTCCTGGTTTTAGATATTTGCGTAAAAATACTTTGATGCAGTGGATCATAGAAATTTTCTGCTGTAATTGTGTCTTCAACTGCATCACAGATTCTATTATCACGAATCATTGCACCAATAAGCATCTGTTCAGCTTCTAAATTATGCGGTAATTTACATATTTCCTTATCTACACTTCTTGAACTGAGGAGATTGGCTAATTCATTCATTTTAAGTTTTGAGAGTAACTGTTGATTATTGTAGAATATTTAGTCCTCATTTGAAAGATGTAAAGGCAAAAAAATTTGACTAATTCCGTGTTGCCTATAGCATTAAAACTTAATGCCCCTGTGGTGGAATGGTAGACACGGCAGACTCAAAATCTGTTGCTTGCAAAAGCATGCTGGTTCAAGTCCGGCCAGGGGCACGTTAAATATTGGAAAGTATATATATGTTACATAAATTTTTTAATCGTTTATTTTCTATTTTTTCTTCTATAAATGTTATTCAAAAGGTAAAGAAAGATGAAAATGGGATATGTTATGTAACGGGCCTCAGGCGCTATATATCAGTATTGCTTGATTTCATTATTATCGTTTTGTTCTTGCAGTTTTGCAGCCAAGCCTTTAATCAGCTCTTTACAAACTCAGAGGATAGCAAAATATTCAGCCAAGTTGCTGCAAAATCCCCAATGCAAGTGCCACTTTCTATAGAACAAAAGGCAATGCAGAGTAGACTTGTAAAATTAATGATTCTAAATCAAATAGTCCAGTTTATTATGCTCTTTTGCTATGTAATATATATGTGGGTAAAGTTTGCTACTACACCTGGAAAACTATTATTTGGGCTTAGAGTTGTGGATGCACAAACTTTCGAAAAGATGACCCTAAAACAAGCAACAAAGAGATTTTTTTCCTTTATATTGTCAGTTGCACCATTGTTCTTGGGCTTTTTATGGTCAAATTTCAACAAACGCTGTCAAACTTGGCACGATAAGATCGCAGGCACAGTGGTTGTCACGAGTAAAAGCCTTAGAAGGCAGAGCTAAAAACTACTTGACACCCTTCGCCAGCCCCTTTATCATGATAGTGAAGGTATTCAGTTATCTTCATCTGTGCAGATTAAACAGCAAGAAAACAACGTAGTTGGCGTCTTATTTTTAATTTTTTGCACTATGTGCACCTTATGTCTTCACAACATTTCTGGGTTTTTACCTATATAAGCTGAAACGCGCTTATAAGTCGTTTAAGACATTATAGTACGCCAATTTGCAGGATTAGAGAGTGACAACTAGCTAACGCGGGGTTTCTTTTGCCTTTTTTTCTGCTTAGCAAGTTTCTTAAACATTTAAACTAAGGTGAGTTGCGTTTAAAAGCAGCTAAATTGCAGTGTTTAAGATTTAAAAAACGCCAAATACTGAAAATAGACAATGACTAGGGCTTCTTTTGCCTTTTTTTTCATTTGGTAAATTTCTTAATGTTTGTAGCTAAACGACAACCGTCATCCCTGTAAAGATCAAGTATCCCGCTACTTGTTAGCGGGACCTAGAGATACCGCGAATGAATCGCGGTATGACGGTCTGCGGCGGTATGATGGTCTGCGGCGGTATGATGGTCTGCGGCGGTATGACGTAGAGCTCGCGTCAGCTACTTTCATGACACCATTTGCTGTCTTTAAAAATGAATGTTCTTACAATTGTGCGTCATGCGCTTTATTAAATATTTTACTTAAAAATCTAATTTCTTATTATACAAGAGATAAGCAATTCATTGATGATGAAAAATTACAAAAAGGGGCATAGAAAGCGCCTAAGAGAGAAAATTATTTTAGATAATGGACAATCATTACTTGATTATGAAGTTTTAGAGCACATTTTATATTCAGCATATAGTAGAATTGATGTAAAACCGGTGGCAAAGAGTTTGATAGAAAGTTTTGGCAGCTTAAATAAAGTTTTTAATGCTGACCTGGAAGCGCTGCAAAACGTTGATGATGTCAGCAATGCAGCGATATCTGCCATCTTTTGTGTAAAACAAGCCTTTGTTCGTTCTGCAAGAGAAGAAATAAAAAACCTGCCTGTAATCGATAACTGGGAAAAATTGCTTGATTATTTAAGAATAAGTATAGGAAGCCTTAATAAGGAAAATTTTCGTGTCATCTATATGAATAAAAAGTATCGTCTAATAGCGGAAGACTTGCAAAATATTGGTACAGTAGATCAAACTCCTCTTTATGTCAGAGAGATCATCAAGCGCGCACTTTTGATTGGTTCAACATCCATTGTAATATCTCACAATCATCCAAGCGGAGATACACAACCTTCAAATAGCGATATATCTCTCACTAGACAACTAGCAGAAGCTTGCCAAAGTATAGGAATAGAATTAATAGATCACATTATTATTACATTCAGTAGCTATTTTAGTTTCAAGGAAAATAGGTTGTTGTGAAAGCCTTTATAGCTACAGTAACTTAGATTTACCGACAATCGTCATTCCGCTACGTGTTAACGGCTAAGAGATACCGCGAATGAATCGCGGTATGACGTAGATTGCTGTCATCCCGCTGCTTGTTAGCGGCTGAGATACCGCCGCGGTATAGTAACTCGTCATCCCGCTACGTGTTAGCGGGATCTATCTGCGGCGGCATGACGGTAAGTTTTATTGTGGTATGATGGTGTAGTATAATGTTGGTAAACCTCAGTTACTTTAGTTATAAACGATTAAGATGAAGTTATCATATATCTATATACTTACAAATAAAGCTAATAGCACATTATATATTGGTGTAACTGCAAATTTGATCAAGAGGATTTGGGAACACAAAAACAAAATTGTTTCAGGTTTTACATCAAGATATAATGTAAATAAACTTGTATATTTTGAAGAGTTTGAAGATATAAGTTTAGCTATTGCAAGAGAAAGGCGCCTGAAAGAATGGCCAAGGCAGTGGAAAATTAATTTGATCAATCAAAAGAATCCTAGCTGGATTGACTTATATTACTTAGCTTTAAGATAGCTATGCTGAGATCCCGCTAACACGTAGCGGGATGACGAGAAAGGAGCAGCAGGATAACGGTTGAGTAATTCGTCATCCCGCTACTTGTTAGTGGCTGAGATACCGCGGCGGTATGACGGTTTGCGGTGGTATGACAGTTAAGTAATTCGTCATCCCGCTACTTGTTAGCGGGATCTATCCGCAGCGGTATGACGTAGGACTGCTGTCATTCCGCTACGTGTTAGCGGCTGAGATACCGCGAATGAATCGCGGTATGACGGTCTGCGGCGGTATGACGGTTCGCGGTGGTATGACGTAGTAGCTATTTCTTGCAATCAAGTTTCGTTAAAAGTCAGATTGAATGGTTAAATCTTCCACCCAAATAACCACGCACTCTACTTGCTTGTTTGGATATATTTCTTGTACTAAGGTTTTATAGATTAACATCTGTTTTTTTATTTCATTTAATAAGGAAACAGAAACGTTACGGTGTGATTTGTAGTCAATTATGATTACTTTATCTTGCGTTATGCATAGCCTATCTAGTCGTACTAATACTGACTTGCCATCAATTGTTCCACTCAGTGTAATCTCTGATTTGCCTTCCAAGTCAAACAAATAGCCATATTTTTCATTAAAGGCTAATATTTTACTGTAAATTTCATCCTTATCTTCGCTGATGTTATCAAGGTATTTTCTGACCCAATTTTTTCTCCTTTCTTTTTCTATCTTGGGCATATACTGCAATATGCTGTGAATAATCAGGCCTCTTGCATAACCATCTGTCATCCAAGTAGCTGACACTGGGATCCATTCTGCTCCTTCTTTTTCACTGGATTCCAGCGTCACGCGCTGGGATGACACCGAAGAGTGGGCTAAAGCTGGTGGAAGGGAAATGACCGGAACGTCAAAATAATCACGTTTTTTATAAATGTAAGGGTAGTTTGCATTCACGCATAATACTTCAACTTTTTCTTTAAATATTGGCTGTAAATCCCTTTGTTTCTTTTCATATGGCTCTCCGTACTTAGTGCTTAGATCATACCAAGAGCCCTTTTGCACTGGCTCTTTACTTAAGATGTATAACTCATCTTCAGCACGCGTGAGTGCTACGTATAATAAACGCAAATATTCATTATAATCCTCTAGTTTTTTCTCTCTTTTTACTTGATCGCAATAAGCGTTGTTGTTTTTTCCACACCAAAATGGCACTTCTGTTCCATCAAAGATAATGCTTTCACTGTTTCTTGGCACTGTGTTTGTATCAACCAAAAATACTATGGGAGCTTGCAGACTTTTTGATTTGTGAATTGTCATTATTCGCACAGCATTGCGTTCTGATTGCATATCATTCTTAATCTCCGGATTATTCTCCTTGATCCATTGAACAAACGCTTGAAGAGATGGGTTTTCAAATTGCAACACGAGGTTCATAAATTCGTCTAGAACCTCAAAGCACTCAAGACCTAGCCTTGCAGCAAATTTCTTCTTACCTGTACGCAATATATGTGTAAATAGTGCAAGAGGAGACTCTATGCGAGATAAGTTAATGAGATAGTTTAATTCACTATAGATAACCACAGAATAATCCTGAATTCTTTCCCATAGTGAATGCTCTTTACGGTCGTATGCAATGTTAAATAAATCATCCTCGGTGAAATTAAATAGCGGTGATTTTAAAGCATTTGCAAGAGCTAAATCATTTGCCTGGAGGAGTAAAAATTCGGCCAAAGCTATTAAGTCCTGCACGGCTATATAGTCCATAATTCTAAAATAATCCCGGCCTACAACTGGCACGTTTGCTTTTTTAAGTTCGCTTATTATGTAATCAACTAATACGTTTCGTTGCCGTACCAAAATCATAATGTCTCTTGGCTCTATATGGCGATCTTTAGCGACTAAAATTCGCCCTTCATTTAACCAATTGTGAATTCTGTTGGCTATTGTTTGAGCAAGTAATCGGTCTGCTATTATATAATTTTCCCTGCATGTCAGAGGAATTTGTAAAGCTTGCTGTTCTTTCTCTTTGCGCCTTGGTAACGCTGGCCAAATTTCAATATATCCTTGGTCATTTTCTCTATGTGGAACATGTTTTATTTCATTATCATTAAAAGATATTTCTGCGCGGAAGTTATTAAATATTCTCTCTACAAGCATCAAAACTTCTGGAGTTGAGCGAAATGACTTTTCAAGTTGGCATGATATCCAATCTCTACCACCAGTTTTCGTATGAAAGTATTGTTGCATATAGTTGAATAGATGGGGATTTGCTCCTTGAAATCTGTATATGGATTGTTTTACGTCACCAACAACAAATAAGGTTCGCTTTTCATCATTACCGGCAAAAAATTCATCGCAGAGATTTGTTATAATTTTCCACTGGCTGATGCTATTGTCTTGTGCCTCGTCAACAAGGATGTGATCTATTTTTTGATCCAAGTTAAACAATATCCAATCTTTATAGTTTGGATTGCTAAGAAGATTTGTTGCTAAGTTGATTATATCATTGTAGTCAAGCAGTGCATTTTTTGATTTTTCACTATTATATAAATCAACATATACTTTAAATACACCAAGTAAGCTACTGGTTCTCTTGAATATTTGATAAGAGTTCATGTCTCTTATATGGGTAAATACTACATTCTGAACGCTCTCTATTATTTGCTCTGCATCTTTGAATTTCTCCAAAATACTTTTTGTTGCAATGGATGATATGCTCTTTTTTTCGTGCGATTCTGATTTTAAAAAGACCTTGGCTAGGTTTTCTACTTTAGTGTCATTCCAGCGCGTGACGCTGGTTCTTTTCTTCTGGATCCCAGCTGGGATGACAGTAGAATAAAGTATTTCACTATAACTCTGATCTCTTTTACTGCCTTCACTTAATATCTCGGCTAGTCTTTCCACGTGCTCAATTGTTTCACTCTGTAAGTCATGAATTTCATCTGGGGCGCTCAATTTATCTTTGATATATTTCGAATCATTTGCTGACGCTGATCTTTTTACACATAAAGTATAAAGCAAATCGCGTAGTTTATTTTCATCAATTTCAGTTGCAATAAGGTTGATATCATCCTGCACAGTTTCGTTATGAAGCACTTTATTGAATATGATGGAATGTAATTCTTTGCATTCGCTCAGCGTGCAATTTGGAGCAATGCCAGCTTCTATAGGAAAGCTGGAGATTAATTTGTAACAGAAAGCGTGTATGGTTTGTATAGTTAGACCAAGATTTTCCAGTTCAGAGAAAAGCCTTCTTGCTCTTGTTAAATAATCTTTATTTTTTCTGGATCCCAGTGTCACGCACTGGGATGACAAGTAGGGGTGCTGAGATCCCAGTGTCACGCACCGGGATGACATTGGAAAGAAATCTAGTTGTTCTAGATCTGCTGCCAACACACTATCTGAACATATTGCCCACTTACTGAGTATGCTGTGAATGCGATTCTCCATTTCGTTTGCTGCAGCATTGGTGAATGTTAAGCAAAGAATATTTCTTTTGTTTTCTAATAAAAGTCTCAATACTCTGTCTATTAAGATTTTTGTTTTGCCTGTACCAGCGGACGCATTTACCCACACAGAGAAATTAGGATTTATGGCATTTGATCTCATCAGAAGTGCGAGAACCTTATAAAAGTTGACTAGAATAGCATTATAGATATAATGTAAAAATAGTGTTAGTGAAGATATATAATGAAAAGTTTTTGTGTAAAGGCGCCTGCAAAAATCAATCTTTTTTTGCATGTTGTAGACAAAAAAGAAACAGGGTATCACTTGATTGAAGGTTTATTTGTCTTTGCTAATCTCTCTAATTTTTTGGAAATAAAAGTAGGTGAGAAGGATTCTAGATACGATAACTCTACAGTTGAATTTATAAACTCCGAGTCTAAAATAAATAACCAATATAACACTGTAATGCAAGCGGTTAATCTGCTGCTTAGGCATGCTCCTGTACGCACTAAAGTCACTGTAAAGGTTGTAAAAAACATACCAATTGCTGCAGGACTTGGTAGCGGATCCTCAGATGCTGGAGCTGTGGTACGTACGCTAGGGAAGCTGTGGGAGATTGATAGGACGATTTTAAATGAAATAGCCTTAAACGTTGGTGCTGATGTTCCCGCAAGCGTAGATAGCAAGCCAGTTTTTGTTAGAGGTATTGGCGAAGAATTATGCCACATTAAAAAATTCTCTTTACCTACAAATGTGGTGCTTGTGAAACCGAAAAAAAGGTTTTTGAGTACACCAGAGGTATTTTCCAAACATGAAGGAAAATTTTCTGAGCCAATTAAATGGAGCGATGACGCTGAAAAGGATTTGTTGAAGTTTCTTAAAGAGACGAGAAACGATCTTCAAGAAATAGCAATAAGCTTTGTACCTGAAATTAAGGATGTGATATCAACACTTAAGTCACAAGAAGGCTCTATACTTTCTCGCATGTCAGGCAGTGGTGTATCATGCTTTGGAATATTCGATAGTGAGGAAAATGCAAAAGCTGCTGCAGTTAATATCGGAAAAAAGCAACCAGAATGGTGGGTATGCAACACTCAATTAATAGTTTGACTTATGGATATAACTCCCTTAATTTCCGAGAATAAAAATCTTATAAATGGTTACAGGGAAGGAAAATTTTTGGTAAACAATCAAGAATATTGCGGCTCAATTATAATTTTTCCTGAAAAGGTGATAAAATTGAAAGAAAGTGATATAAACAGCAAGGAGTATTTTGAATCTTTTTTAACAGAGGAAATAGAAATTTTGTTAATAGGTACTGGTAAAACACGCAATATACTAAGTTCTTCAGTGAAGTCCTATCTTATGGAACAAAAAGGTTTAAATTTTGAATTTATGACAACAGGTTCTGCATGCAGAACCCATAATATTCTGATATCCGAAGATAGATTTGTTGTCAGTTATCTAATAGCCATATAGCATGCTTACCCAGGACTTTTTCATCAACAGTCTAGTTGCAGTAGTTGTAATTAGCCTAGTAACAGGCGCTTTAGGATCGTTTATGATATGGCAAAGGTTATCTTATCTTGGTGATAGTTTGTCCCATTCTTCGTTGCTTGGTGTTGCACTTGCTTTAATCTTTAAGATTAGCCCATCGCTTAGCATAATGCTCATTGCAATTACATTTGCTATACTACTTTCTCTTAATTTTAACAGATTATATTCTGCTGATACGATATTGAACATTGTTACCAATGTAGTTTTATCATCGAGTTTAATACTTATGTCTTTTCTTCCATCTGGCAATAATAGTATTATTAGCTCACTGTTTGGTGATATATTAACGCTCGATCAAAGTGATATAGTATTGATTTTTTTAACCTCTGCAGTAGTTACTTTGATATTAATATTTAGATGGCGTTATTGGTTAATGATTTCAATTAATCAAGATTTAGCAGTAGTTGAAAAAATTAATGTTACCTTTGTTAGACTAGAATTTTTAATCACTCTTGCTATATTTATAGCAATTGCTGCCCAACTAATAGGAATATTACTCATTGCTGCATTTTTGCTAATACCAGCAGCATCTGCAAGGCTCATTTCGAAAACTCCAATGCAGATGATTATTGTTGCAACAGTTTTTTCTGTGATCTCTGGGATATCAGGTCTCATGTTATCTGCAAGTTTTGATTTGTTAACTGGACCTGCAATTATACTTGTTGCAGCGGTATATTTAATTATCGCTTATTTTATAAGGCTAGTATTAAGCAGGTTGGCTTAATTTTGATCTCGAATGTTAATAATTTTGTAATATACTCATTATAAAACATCACTATCTTAGCACAAAATAGTTTTTGCTATACTATTATTTATATGCTAATGATAAGTTGTTAATTTTATGGAGTAAGCAATATGAGCGAAGAAGGATTTTTTTCCAAATATATATCTCAACCTGTGAAAAAATTTTATAATTATATTACAGGAAAAACAGAAGAGTCAGATGATGTAGCAGGTGATGTGCATAATATTGCACAAGGAGACTCAGAGTCTTTGGATACTCATGTACAGTCAAATGAGAATGATATCATATAGATAGCATGAGGGTCACACCATCCAAAGTTAAAAAATTCCTAGAGAAACCTGATGCTTTACGTGGTGTGTTAATTCATGGAAGTGATAACAGTAGGGTTGATTTTTATGTACAAGAAATAATTGCTAATTTGGGTGAGTATTCAGTTCAGGTGATGGATTTTGCAATAGTGAATAAGTCACCCAGTTTACTGTTTTCTGAATTGGCAAACGTTTCGATGTTTACCAGCAAAAAATTAATTAAGCTGATAAATGTGAGTGGAGGTATATCCAAGGAGTTAAAAAATGTATTGGATTATAACGCAAGTGGTCATTATGTAATGATGGTAGCAAATGATCTTCCATATAATTCTGCGACTAAAAGTTATATGGAGAGTTCAAAAATTTTTGGTGTGATTGCTTGCTATAAGGACAGCAACAGCAATCTTTATGACATTATATCAAGTTACTTAAAACAAAATGATATAAAATGCACAAATGAGATAATCTACCATTTGCAATCTTACTTTAATCATAGCAAGCTGCCTATATGTTCAGAACTTGAGAAGTTAGTTTTATACTTAGGGGAGAGAAAAGACCTAAAACTTACTGATATAGAATTATGCTTTTCAACTTCCGGCAACGACTATGCTACACTTGATGATCTATGCTCTGCCATAGCAAGTAAAGATATGTCGCGTTTCATTAGAATTTCTGATGCATTGATATCGCAAGAAAATTTTTCACCGATAGCACTAATTCGCATTATATCAAATTATTTCCTACGCCTTGAAAACGTTTTGCTGTCAGTGCAAGGTCGAATGAGTGAGCAGGCTGCGATTGATCAGCTAAGCCCTCCATTGTTTTTTAAACAATTGCAGAGTTTTAAATCTCATTTGAAAAGTTTGCAACTTTCAGAACTTAAGAAGATCTTGGAAAAATTGATAAGCTTAGAAGTTACCTGTAAAAAAACTGATTTAGATCATAAAATGATTTTTCAACATGCACTGACAGGTAGCTGACTACTCGGATCCAGCCTTTCTTATAATTTCATCAAAATGTTGTATTTTAACATAAAATAGCTGCTTTTATGCCTACCAAAATTCATTCTTTAGTGTGTGTCTCATAAGTATTCTTTGCTAATAGGATATTTTCGAATATAATTGAATATAACTAGATAAAAATACAGATATGTTTGACATTTCAAAAATTGTAATAACACCTGAAATGTTAAAATTAGTTGCTGAAATTGATGAATTTAAAGGAGCATGGCAATTGTTTGGTAATTTAGCTCCAGAACGTTTACAAATGCTCAAGAAAATTGCAACAATTGAAAGTATTGGTTCTTCTACTCGTATTGAAGGGGCAAGATTATCAGACCGTGAAGTTGAGCAATTACTATCCAAACTTGATACACGCTCATTTCGTTCTCTAGATGAACGAGAAATAGCCAGATATGCGTATGTGTGTGAAGAAGTATTTCAAAACTTTAACAAGATACCATTTACAGAAAACACTATAAAACAGTTTCATATCTGGCTTTTACAATTTTCATATAAAGATCAAAGGCACATGGGAGAATATAAAAAATTCCCCAATCATGTTGAAGCGTTTGATGAATCTGGAAAAAGCTTGGGCATAGTTTTTGAAACAGCCTCTCCATTTGAGACAGCAACACAAATGCAAGAACTTATTTATTGGACTAGCCAGCAATTAGAGGTGAAATCGTTACACCCTCTATTAATTATTGGCATTTTTATAGTTACTTTTTTAGCTATTCATCCCTTCCAGGATGGAAATGGCAGATTATCACGCATTCTCACAACTTTCTTGTTACTAAAGTTAGGGTATATCTATGTACCTTACAGTTCCCTTGAAAGTAATAAGGAGAGTTACTACTTAGCTTTGCGTCGTACTCAACAATCCTTGAAGACGAGCAGCTATGATTTTAATCCATGGCTTATATTCTTTTTAAGGTCACTACAAAAGCAAAAATTTCATCTTGAACAAAAGGTGTCACATGAAAAAGTGTTAAATCTCTATTTACCACCACTTTCTGCTAAAGTATTAGCACTACTCAGCAAACATGGACGTCTTACAATTAAGGATTTGGAAAATATTACTAAAGCAAACTGCAATACCTTAAAGAAGCACGTATCTAATCTCGTAAAGAGTAATCACATCACTCAGCATGGAAAAGGCAAAGCAACCTGGTATGTAATATAGAGCTCAATAGGATATGTATTCATTTTGAATTGTTAAATTATTCAGCTATAGAATATAGATCACAGCTGTACAAACATTGTAGTTTGAGCCCACTAGATCCCAGTGCCCTATTCTTGTCATCCCAGTGCCCAGACACTGGGATCTCATTTTACTTTATAATGATGTCATGAAAGTAGCTGACACTGGGATCCAGAAAACTTAATTTCAACCAAATAATAAAGGCTAGATCCCAGTGTCACGCACTGGGATGACAAAAAAAGGAGCACTGGAATGACAGTAGTCCTACGTCATACCGCCGCGGTATCTTTTAGCATAGATCCCGCTAACAAGTAGCGGGATGACGGTTGTCAGGGTGTCATCCCAGTGCCCAGACACTGGGATCCAGAAAAGTTTGCTTGTAAGCAAGCAAACTAGCATAGAAAAACGTTTTCGATGAGATTGCAGAAAGGCTAGATTCCAGACTGGAATGACATCGTTCACTATGTACCATATTGCAATAGTTGTGGTCAAGGCACTGGGATCTGAAATTGCAGTGTTCGTACAGCTATAGAATATAGATCAGAAGTGACAGAGCTTAAAAAAAGGCCTAACATTCTTAATAAACGTAAAAAGCTTTATGAAAATCAGAGTTGGAGTAATAGGCTGCTTAGGCAGAATGGGCAAAAAAATACTCAATGAATTAATTACAAATACCAAAGTGGAAATAGCAGGTGCTGTTGCCCGTTCAGGTAGTAAGTACATAGATTCAGATATTGGACCAATTATAGCCAATCTAGGAATTAAAGTTACAAGTTCTATTAGTGGCATATTTGAGTCATCTGACGTTGTAATAGATTTTACAACTAAAGAATGTATGTTAGACTGCCTTAAAGCAGCTGTAAAATTTAAAACACCGCTGGTTAGTGGCACAACTGGAATAGAAGGTGTCGATTTGAAAGAATATGCTGCTGAAGTTCCAATATTATGGTCAGCAAATATGAGTGTTGGGGTTAATGTGTTGCTGAAATTGGTAAAAAAAGCTGCTGAGCTTTTAGGTAATGAATATGACGTTGAGATTTGGGAAATGCATCATAACTTAAAAAAGGATTCACCATCTGGAACAGCTATAGAACTTGGCAAAACAATTGCTAACGCTTCAAAAGTGGATTTTCAGTCCAATCAATATTTACATAGTGGTTCAAACATAAGGAAAAAGGGGGGAATAGGTTTTGCAGTATCTCGTGGAGGTGGAGTAATAGGAGATCACAGCGTGATGTTTGTTAATTCTGATGAACGGATAGAACTAAACTACAAAGCAATTGATCGCACAACATTTGCTAGAGGAGCTGTTCAAGCAGCAGTATGGCTATACGAAAATAAAAGAGAAATTCCGGGGCTCTATTCAATGCAGGATGTGATATGAGCAATACACGTGCCTCTGTTAAAGATTTAAATCTCTGGTACGGCTCTAAGCAAGTTTTATTCGATATAAATTTGAATATTTATAAAAGAAAAGTTACTACTTTTATCGGACCATCCGGGTGCGGTAAATCAACATTTTTGCGTTGTTTTAATCGTATGAATGACTATGTACCAGGTTGCAAAACTGTTGGTGAATTAGATATCGATGGGCTGGGTGATATATATTCACGCGATATGGATGTTGTACTACTTAGAGCAAAAGTTGGTATGGTATTTCAAAAGCCAAATCCTTTTCCAAAATCAATATATGATAATGTTGCTTGTGGGCCAAAATTGCATGGTATGGCGAAGGATAAGCAAAAATTGAATGAGATGGTGGAAAATAGTTTAACCAAGGTTGGTTTATGGGAAGAATTGAAGGACAGATTGCAAGATAGCGCACTCAATTTATCCGGTGGCCAACAACAGAGGCTATGCATCGCTCGCGCAATTGCAGTGAAGCCAACTATTTTATTAATGGATGAACCGTGCTCTGCTCTTGATCCAATGGCAACCAATGCAATCGAAAATCTTATACAAGAGCTAAAATTAAGATTTACTATAATTATGGTGACTCATTCAATGAAGCAAGCTAAAAAGTTATCTGATAGTGTAATTTTCTTTCATAATGGCAGAATTGTTGAGTCTGGAAGCACTCAAGAAATATTCGAAAATGCTCAATCTCCCTTAACAAAGGAGTATATCCTGGATCATTAAATTTCTGACCTTACCCAGAAAAAGTGGAGAGAAAGAAAAGAGTTTTTTTGGGTAAAATAAAATTTTGGAGGATTAGAAATGGTAAGAGAATATACGGCAGAGTTCAAATTGGAAGCTGTTAAGCTGGCAAATGAACAAAGAAAGGTAGGTCAACCAGTTGCAAAAGTAGCAAGAGATCTAGGAATAAGGGAT
>NZ_JAPQLN010000025.1:0-4426 GCF_028981745.1 Wolbachia endosymbiont of Drosophila tristis
AAAAAACGCCAACTTAAAAAATGGATAGTGAATAACTAGCTACCCTAGGGTTTCTTTTGCCTTTTTTTCTGTTTAGTAAATTTCTTAACGTTTATAATTTAGATTAGTTGCGGTTTAAAAGCAACTGAATCGCGGTTATTAAGTGTTTAGAATAAAAAAACGCCATACTTGAAAGTATAATGTAAGTAATTAGCCAACCACGGGGCTTCTTTTGCCTTTTTTTTCGCTTGGTAAATTTCTTAATGTTTGTAGCTAAACGATAACCGTCATCCCGCCACTTGTTAGCGGCCGAGATACCGCGAATGAATTGCGGTATGACGTAGGATTGCTGTCATTCCAGTGCCAAGCACTGGGATCCAGCCTTTATTATTTGGTTGAAATTAAGTCTTCTGGATCCCAGTGTCAGCTACTTGGATGACACCATTCTTTTTCCTGGATTCCAGTGTCTGGGCACTGGAATGACATCCTCCCTTGTGGAGATTGCTCTCAAATCACAATGTTCGTACAGCTATGCAAACACAAAGGTGTCATTCCAGCGCGTGACGCTGGAATCCAGTTGAGCTATTTCAACAAAAATACTGCATTTTGAGATGAACGTCTATTCTCACCAGACTTATTTACAAGTATAACAATTAAAGTCTGGATTCCAGTGTCAAGCACTGGAATGACATCATAGGGGCACTGCCCTTTTGGATGGAAACCAGTGTCAGCTACTTAGATGATACCTTTTTTCTACTTAGTTTGGGTTATGCAAGAAGTCTATTGCATTCCTGAGCAATTTGATTCATTATTCTTTTTGTAAAAAATTTTCTTAACTTTCTCTCCACTTTTTTGGTAAGGTCACTTTAAAGGAAGTCTAATAGATGCTACATAGAAATCCAGATGAGTTTCTAAAGTCTATTCCAAAAGATAAGCGCATAATGTGCCTTGACATGGGAGAAAAGCAAATAGGCATAGCATTTAGCGATAAAACACAGCTCATAGCCACAGCTCATAGCATATATCACAGAAAAAATATGAGCAAAGATTTAGGTTATCTGCATAGAATATTCAAAGAAAATGAATCTGGATCAATGGTAATAGGACTACCATTAAAAATGGACGAGCAAGAAACTAAATGGTGTAAAACTATAATCCAATTCGCAAATAAAATAATAAAAAAATATAAAGTAAATATATACTTACAAGACGAAAGCTTCTCAACATCTATCGCAACTCATACACTAAAAATTACTGGAATATCAATCACAAAATCGAAAAAAATAGATGATAAAATCTCCGCATGTATTATTTTGCAACGAACGTTAGACAAGATAAATACAATCAAATAGTTTTTCCAGATCTGGAAATCTTCAAACTGAATCCCATATAAAAGTTACTCAACAAAACAAGAACCTTTCGTATAAGCATGACAAATTGCTACAGCAAGAGCGTCAGCAGCATGGTGGCATTTTATACTCAAATTTTTAACTATTTGCTTCACCATAAATATAATCTGATCCTTATCAGCATGGCCATTTCCGGTAATGCTTTTTTTTACATAGTTTGCATCATATTCATTCATAGTTAGCTTTGTTATTTTTAACGCTAAAATTACAACCCCTCTTGCATATCCTAAAGTTAGTGAAGATTTAGGATTTTTATTAACAAAAATTTTCTCCACCGCAGCTTCATTCGGAGAGTATAGGGAAATTACTTTCTTTAATTGTTCAAAAATTATATGTAGGCGTTCACCTGTACCCAATTTACCATCAGTTGATATGGTACCGCCGCCCAAAAATTCAATATTATTTTTTTCGTTCAGGCTGATAATGGCCCACCCAGTCTTGCTTATTCCTGGATCTAGACCTATTATTTTAACCACTTAATAAACGCTTAACCAATAGACAAACAAAAATAAAAATATCCAGACTACATCTACAAAGTGCCAATACCAGGAGGCAAACTCAAAGCACAAATGGTCCTGAAGTGTAAATTGGCCTTTCCGTGCTCTAAATAAACACACTGATAAAAATATTATTCCTATTATAACGTGTGCGCAGTGAAAACCGGTAATCATATAAAAATTGGATGTATAAATAAGCTTTTCTCCTGTTTCTTGTAGAGAAAAACTCGCTTCATGATACTCTATTGCTTGCACTATTATAAAAAAAACTCCAAGCAATATAGTTATGGACAGCATTTTAATCATGCTCTTTTTATCATTTTTAAGTAAAGAGTGATTTGCCCAAGTAATTGTTGTACCAGAAAGCAATAATATTAATGTATTCATGAATGGTAGTGACCACGGATCAGGTGGCAAAATTCCCTCAGGGGGCCATTCAACTTTTTTTGCAGGAGAAAACGCCTCAAATAAAAAAACTGGATCAAGCCAGGCTTTAAAGAATGAACAAAAGAACACTATAAAAAATACGACCTCCGAGAGAATAAACAAGTACATTGCAAATTTGAGTCCATGTTTTACAATGGCAGTGTGACATTTGTCATAAATGGCCTCCCTTATTACATCTCTCCACCAATAAAACAGCACCCCTGATACTGCGGAGATTCCCAAAACTAAACAAAACATTCCGACAATTTGTTTATGAAGCGCGCCAACTAATCCAAGTGCAAGAATAAGAATTGCTGCTGATACAGCAATTGGCCAAGGGCTTGGATCCACTAAATGAAAATCATGTTCTTTACTTTTCATAGCATTTTAAAAAATACTTATTAAGGATACAAATTAGCTTAAAATTGTCAATGTTCCTTAGGAAATTGATTGAATCTTGAAAAATTATATGCACCGTTCAAAAAATCTAACACAAATTGTGCAGTTATTCTAAACAACTCAAGCATTCTGCTCTTTTCGTTTTCTCTTGCTCTGCTGCAATATCCATCAACAATATTTTCCAAAATAATGCATCCAGACTTTACTGAATCACTGTAACAAAAATTAAACCAATCCCTATATCTATTATTTTTCTTGAATCTATTTTTCATGCTATCAACGACAGTCTCGTATATAAACATGCAAGAATACAAAACCGTCATAGCCTCATAGGTATTACTATGCGAGATGGATAAAAGAAAATTAGTGAAATTAAAACACTCAAGAGATTTCTTTTCGCGACTTATACCGTACATAGTAAAGTAGTAGTCATATAGCATTCTATTAACAGTCACTACTCTTTGGGCTACTTCAGCAAGCGAGATAATACTACTATAATCTTCCATTTTGGATGCAGTAATTAAGGTGGTACGAATATAATCACCTAAGAACAACGTCTTTTGTTGAGCATAGAATTTGAAGTTCTCTATATTTAGGGTGTTATTCGCTAACTCAACATTAAAAGGATGCTCAATTATATCCTTTAAAAGATTTGACCCGTAACAGCTCCTAATTATGCCACTGAACACTGTAGTTACCGATAAAAGATCAAGTTAACGTAAATAATCCGCTGCTAATATTCTTTGCTAGATATATTAGAGTAATATGCCTCATCCCAAAACATTATTTCTAATTCCAGCCCTTTCTTAAAAAACTCATACATCCTCTTTTTTTCACAGTCACTAGCTTTTTTATATAGCTTATTTGTAATATCAGTAACCTCATCAATTACAGCATTTACTGTTTCGCTACTATAAATGTTGATCCACTCTTTGTATTTGTTATTTTTAACCCCTTTAGTTGTTATCTCATTTACCATATGGCGTATAACGATTTGGTATATGTTAAAGCAAGAATAAGATGCTACTAAAGCTTCATTAACAGAATTGTGATATGCGGCACTCATGAAAAAGTCAGTAAAGGCAGAACAAGCTCTTGACTTTTTGTGATCATCAGATAGATCACAATCTTCAAAATATTTTTTATACTGTTCTCGAACATAAAATGCTCCTTGTGCCAAATTGATTAAACTACTCATCATTTCAATATCATCAACTCTAGCTGCAACAATTAAAAAAGCACGAGCGCAATCTATACAATACAGAAAATCCTGCTGAAGGTAGAATTTGAATTTTTCATAATCTAATGTATTATTTATCAATTCAACATTAAAAGGGTGTTCTTTTATTTTATCAATAAGATCAGAAAACTCTTTTAGAGGTTGTCCGGAAACAAGTAAAAGGCTATAATATCTGAAATTTTAGTACGGGGTAAAGATGAGAAAAAAGTATCCAACAGATCTAAGCGAAAGGGAATGGGCAAGAATAGAAAAACACTTCAGAGTATCATACAAGAAAGGAGGAAGGCCGCCAAAGTATAGCAAAAGAGAAATATTAGAAGCAATTTTCTATGTATTGCGTACAGGGTGTCAATGGCGGTATTTACCAAATGATTTTCCGCTATGGAAGACTGTGTATGAGCAGTTCAGGCAATGGAAGAAGCAGGGAATTTTTGAGAAAATGAATTATGAAATTACAAAATATAGTAGAAGAAAAA
>NZ_JAPQLN010000026.1:0-5448 GCF_028981745.1 Wolbachia endosymbiont of Drosophila tristis
AAAAAAAGGCAAAAGAAGCCCCGTGGTTGGCTAATTACTTACATTATACTTTCAAGTATGGCGTTTTTTTATTCTAAACACTTAATAACCGCGATTCAGTTGCTTTTAAACCGCAACTAATCTAAATTATAAACGTTAAGAAATTTACTAAACAGAAAAAAAGGCAAAAGAAACCCTAGGGTAGCTAGTTATTCACTATCCATTTTTTAAGTTGGCGTTTTTTAATGTTTTAAATGCTTTATAAGCGTATTTCAGCTTTTGTAGGTCAAAACCCGGAAATTTGATAAAGACATAAGGTGCACATAGTGCAAAAAATTAAATATGAGACGCCAGATACGTTGAGTTTTTTTGTCATTTAATCTGTACAGAGAAGATAAATAAATAGCTTCAGTTTCATGATAAGGGCGCTGGCGAGGTTTGTCAAGGAAGTTTTTTGTTTCTGTGGGCTACCTGGATGACAGGATTGCTCTTGAATTTGTATAGCTACATTGTCGGTAAATCCAAATTGCTTTAGTTATAGAAATAAATTTCGAGTCAGATGTGTATAAATTCTATATAATTTTTATCCTACTACTAATTTAACAAGATGGATCATATAGATATTATAAAATCAAAATTATTATTATCCGACCTAGTAGGTAAAAAAGTCAGATTAATAAAAAGAGGAGATAGTTTTGTTGGGCTCTGTCCATTTCATAACGAAAAAACCCCATCTTTTTCGGTGAGCAATACTAAGGGGTTATATTACTGTTTTGGTTGCTTGGCTAGTGGTGATGCATTTGAATTTATTTCACAAACTGAAGGATTAAGCTTTAAAGAAGCATTGGAAAAATTAGCATCGGTTACAGGTGTTGAACTGCCCAAAAATCTTAGTATTACAAAAGAGGACAATAAACTATTTTTAGCGCTTGATTTAGCTGCAAATTGGTTTGCACAAAAAAATCAAGGTGTTGTAGATTATTTAAAGCAGCGTAAGATTTTACCTAAAATCATAGATAAATTTAAGATAGGTTATGCACCAAGCTCTGGTTTGAAAGAGTATTTAAACTCTTCAGGTATTGAAGACAAAATTTTAATTGATATTGGATTAGTAAACAAAAATTTTCATGATTATTTTTATGACCGGCTGATATTTCCTATACAGAGCATTGCAGGGAGAGTTATTGGTTTTGGCGGACGTGCGCTAAGTTCTGAGCAACAGCCGAAATATTTAAACAGTCCAGAGAGTCAGCTCTTCAAGAAGAGGGAGAATTTATACGGATTAAACTTTGCTTTAAGCGAAATACGTAAAAAACAGCACATACTCGTTGTTGAAGGATATATGGACGCTATAGCGCTACATCAAGCGGGAATTAGTAATGCAGTTGCTCCGCTTGGTACCGCAATTTCTGCAGAACAGATAAAAAATCTATGGAGATTTGCTAAAGAAATCTCCATCTGTATGGATGGCGATAGTGCTGGACGTCATGCTGCTACTCGAGTTGCAGAACTTGCTCTGCTAATATTAGAGCCTGGATACACGTTAAAGTTTGTGACTTTGCCGAGTAATAAAGATCCATACGATATATGTAACGAACTGGAATACAAGAAAGAAGACGTGTTGACTGCTCTTGACCATTCAACAAAACTGCATTCTGAATATTTATGGCATCACATAATCGATAGCAATTTGCAAAATTATGAAAAACTTGCTCCGGAAAAATATTCAATTCTTGAGCACAAGTTCATGGAATATGTAAATACTATTAGCAACAGCAGTATTAGAAGGTATTACAGAGATTATTTTTACAATAAGGCTAGTGAACTAAGAAGTAGCTTCAAAAAACAGATTTTTAATAGTAAAACTAGAGCAACAAAAGGTGAGTATCTTCATAACAAGTCTCCAGAGCTAATTGAAGCAGAGCAAAATCAGGCCGTAATTTTGCGTATAGCCGTAGAATTTCCTGAAATCTTGAACCGTCCTATATTTTTTGAGCAATTTTCTCATTTTGAATTTACTAATGAGATGAAAAGATTACAACAGCGTATAATTGATGTAATAAGTAACAAAAGCAACCTCGATAAAGAGGCTTTGTTACAAGAATTGAAACAGTTTAACGTTATAAAGTATGTATTTGAAAAAACTAGTGTACTAAATAGCCAACTGAACGAGAGAAAATCTGCAGAAATTGTGTGGAATAATATAGTGTTACTAAAAGAGTTAAATGCATTACGAAAAGAAAGAACCGAAGCGAGGCTGAGCGGTAATCTTGACTTAGAGGAAAGGTTGATAGAACAAATAAAGCAAATAGAAAGCAGTATACAAGAAATGCAAATGGAGTTTATTGAAAAGTAGATATCGTCTCGTTAGTCAACAAGAAAATTACAAAATAAGACAATATTTTACATAAGATTGAAATTTTTAACTAATTAAGCCTTCCTCTAACAGCTTTGCCCTGTAGTTTTTGATATGGTTAGGATCACTTGAAAATGTATAATTTTTGTAGTTAGCTCTGCTGTGCATATAAAGTTTACTATTGACTTTTATCACATTATCTCACATTATCTCACATAATATGCATGTGAGAAGAATATGAACTGGAAGAATTTTCGTCTTAGTACGCGTCTCAACCTAGAAGGGCCTGTAATTGAGCAAGTGTACGAGTTAATTACTGCAGTTGATAGTGTTAAAAATAGCTGGCAGATAACGAAAAAACTACTACCACAAACAATTGAAAGATTAACTCATTCAGTTATTGTTACATCTTCTGGCGCTTCTAACCGTATTGAAGGAAATCGTCTAACCGATAAAGAAGTTGAGGATCTATATAAAAACCTACGTGTCAAAAAATTTAAAAATAGAGATGAGCAAGAAATTGCTGGCTACTTAGAAATGCTTACACTAATATTTCATGATTATACGGATATTCCAATTAGTGAGTCATCAATATTGCACATTAACAACCAGATGCTACTTTATAGTGAAAAAGATTTGTATCATAGAGGAAAATACAAAGCAAGTTCTAATAGAGTTGAGGCAAAAGATCAGAATGGAAAAGTTGTTGGTATAATTTTTGATCCCACACCACCTTACCTTGTTAGAAAGGAAGTACAAGAGCTTATTGATTGGTATCACTGGTCCTTAAATAATAAATTTAAGCATCCTCTTATTATTATTGCTAACTTTGTTTTTGAGTATCTGGCAATACACCCTTTTCAAGATGGGAATGGCAGAACTAGTAGATTGATGACTAATTTAATGCTGTTGCAGCAGGGTTATGATTTTGTATCTATTGTATCACATGAAAAGATAATTGAAACTAACAAACTTGATTACTATTTAGCGCTTAATAAAACACAAAGTAGCTGGAAAAGTGGCAAAGAAGATATTTCCCCGTGGTTAATATTTTTTCTTAATGTACTCAAAACGCAAGCAAATGAGGCGCATTATATTCTTGAGAGGGAGAATACTGAATATTTATTATCAAGAAAACAATTGTTCTTCTGGGAATGGGCACTTAGCCTTGCAGATAAAGAATTTAGTAGAAAAGATGCTATAGAAGCTCTAGGATTTCCTCCAAGAACAGTAGAGGCAATTACAAAGAAACTGCTAGGGATGAAATACTTACAGCGTCTTGGAGAAGGCAAAGCCACTAGATATAAAGTTATTATTTAAAAGTTTTAGTATGTTTTTCGAGATTTTTTTAAATCCAGTCTTATGCACAACTTTGTTTGCAATTTTATTCGATTAAAAATTGCATTTTAGCAATAAAAAACTTACTTATTGTAGGAAAATCTTGTGTTTGTTCTCATATAAAACTATTTATGGAGTGACAATGGTACATGTATTATACTTACATTTCTGATTCGAAAATTTATGCAGTTGTTTCTAACAAGATTGATCAACAAATTCTATTGTTTAAAGATGAGAAATAAAGTAATCATCATTTCCAGTATTGCTTTTATTCTACTGTTTTTTATCAGCAGTGCATTTTTAAAAAAAGATCAGGCGGTTCATAGCGATAATGCAACTAGTAGCTTTTCAGTAAAAACTCAAGAATGTGCGCCGCAAAACCGCACTATATATTTAAATTTTTCTGATACAGTAAATCCCTTACATAGAGCTAGCCTTGTCTCAAAAATAAGTGGTAAGATTATTGCTATTTATTTACCTGATGGTGAAAAGGTAAAAAGAGATGATGTAGTGTTAAAGATAGAAGATTATGACAGGATTGAGCAAGCTCAGAAAGCCAAAGCTTTATTAAAGCAGCGTGAAATTGAGTATGATTCCTCTCACAAACTGAATAAAAAAGGCTATGGGGCACAAATACAAGTAGAAGCAGCTTTTACTGCGTTACAAAGTGCAAAAGCTGACCTAAAAAGGCTAGAATTGGATTTAGAAAATACTGCAGTCACATCTCCTATAGATGGTTATATTGATAAAATCAATGCAAACGAAGGGGATTTTGTTAATGCTGGGCAAAAAATAGCTGACGTGGTTAATTTCGATCAAATTCTTGTAGTGTTATACGTTTCGGAAAATGAAGTAAATAAAATAGAGCTAGGCAGCACAGCTCAAATTAATTTGCTGGACGGAAAAGAATTGGCAGGTGAAGTAAGTTTTATTAGTAAAATTGCTGAGCCTAAAACTGGGTCTTATAGGGTAGAAGTAAAGGTAACTAATAATAAAATGATATCCTTGCAGGGACTAACTGCCAACGTAAGGCTACCTTCAGGCGAAAGATTTGCATATAAAGTTCCTTCTTCAGCCCTGAGCTTAAGTGACGAGGGTGCTCTTGGAATAAAGATTGTTGATGACAATAATTATGTAGTATTTGCACCAATAGAAATTGTTGATCATGAGAGCGATGGGGTTTGGATAGTAGCAAATAACGAAGATAAAACCATAAAGTTAATAGTATTGGGCCACCTATTTGTTAAGCCTGGTGATAAGGTTTAAGACATAAGATCCTTTGACCTTACCCAGAAAAAGTGGAGAGAAAGTGTGGAATGTTTTTTACAAAAAGAATGATGCATCAAATTGTTCTGGAATGCAATAGTTAATAGTGACGTTGTTTGTTATAAAAAATTTCTATGTATTCAAATATTGCAGTTCTAGTTTGTTGAGCAGAGTGTTGTGAAGTATCAATAAGTATTTCTCTTTTCAATGAGCTAAAGAAGCTTTCTGCAACAGAATTGTCGTAACAACAGCCTTTATTACTCATCTATATTCTTTACAGCTAAGAGATATTGATACCCTTGCGCAGTATATTGTGAACCTTGGTCACTGTGCAGCAGTAGATTTTTAACAGGTTTACGCCTATTAATGGCCATTAATAAAGAGTTCATAACCAATTGTTTATTTATTGCACTACTCATTAACTACCATACGTGAGAATTATTGCTGCCAAATATAGCCATCCCTCCTTGGTTTTGATGTAAGTAATCCCATACTTTATTTGGTTGATC
>NZ_JAPQLN010000027.1:0-27259 GCF_028981745.1 Wolbachia endosymbiont of Drosophila tristis
ATTAATAAATTTAATTCTATTGAAAATAGCTAAAGCATTGAAATTCTTGAATTTTAGCCGGATTAGTGAGTGGTAGTGAAATTTCTTTTACTCAAATTTAGGTATTCACTGACCGTTCTTGTTATAAATACCAGAATAATAAGCTACTGATATTCTCCACCTTTTTTATCTTTAATCCATCATAGCTAGCGATGCAACAAAGCCATCCCAGTGTCTGGGCACTGGGATGACAAAAAAGGAGGCACTAGGATGACAAAGGAAAGCTACTCGGATGATACCTTTTTTCTACTTAGTTTGGATTATGCAAGAAGTCTATTATAATCAGGCTTTAAGTGTGCGGAAGTAATTTTTTGCGTTAGAGTAAAAAAATTTTTTCTATAGCTAATCAAAGTGGGATCAAGAGAAACTTACCACTTTCTTTACAAAGGGTTTGATGTTATCATTTGACTGCCTATTCTGAATTTATTGAATGAACGTTAACATAAAGAATCTAGTTCATGCTTTCTCTAAATTGCCAAGTTTAGGGCCATCATCATCACGCAGGTTAGTTATACATTTACTCCAAAACAAAGAAAAAGTTATGCTACCACTTGCATCTTTGATTAAAGAGCTAGCAGATCTTATAATAGAGTGTGAAGTTTGCGGAAATCTAGATACTAAGTCACCTTGTTCTATTTGTACTAACCCAAAACGTGACACTAAGTTACTGTGTGTAGTAGAAGAATTAGGTGATCTATGGGCGTTTGAAAAAGGAAATATATATTCAGGTTTATACCATGTTTTGGGTGGCAGATTGTCTGCAATAAATGGCATAGGTCCAAAAGAACTCAACCTTGACACTATTCTGAAAAGAGTGACAGAGTCTAAAATTGAAGAGATAATTATCGCAATTAATCCGACATTAGAGGGCCAAGTTACTGCACAATATATAATTGAATTGCTAAAAAATTTGGATGTGAAAATATCACGCCTTGCTTGCGGCATACCAATGGGCGGAGAAATTGACTATCTTGATGAAGGAACGCTGAGGATAGCACTTACTTCAAGACAAGAATATGAGTTAAATATAAAATAAGACATGTGCTTAAAAAAACTTATATCGCTAATAACATTCAAAAAGAAAAAAATAGTGCCACCACTTAAAGTGGTGGCTTGGGAAAATAACCACCTAAACTATAAGCAATTTTCAGGTAAATTCAACACTATAATTAAAACAATTGATCAGTCTTTTACAATAATATCTTTGGAAGGATATGATGGATGGGGCAAGACGTTTTTTTTGAAAGAATGGGTAAAAGAGTTAAAACAGCAAAATGAAATTGCAGCTTATTATAGTGCATGGGATATCAATGCATTGGACCAACCACTGCCTTCTTTTTTAAATTTCCTATTTGAAGATTTATTTGTATCGTATAAAGTAAAAAGAAGTGTTATACAACAGTTCAAGAACATAAACCAAGAGCTATTTTCTCTAAACACACTAGGAAAGCTGATCAGTAAATCTCCACTTGCTATGCTTTCAGTATTTCTTGATGCTGCAAAAGAGGCTGATAAAAAAGACATAGGTTTTGTCTTGAGTGAATTAAGTCTTCTCCAAAGAAGAAAAGAGAGTACTAGAGATTTTAAAACACAGTTAGCGGATGTGGTTAATAAAATCAGAAAAGACAAAAACATTTATATAATGGTGGATAATCTTGATGTGTGCCGTCCTAAATTCGTTGTCGATTTTTTGGAATCTATAAAGTATATGCTTGATGTGGAGGGGCTGGTTTTCATTATTTCTGTAAGTAAAGATAAGAGTAATGTACAAAGAGCAATCAGCACAATACTTGGACCAAATTTTGACCTAAAATCTTTTACTGATCTCTCTTTACATTTGCCAAAACAACCGATAGAAAAATTTACAAAAGAACTATTTGAAAATATTAAATTACCGAAAAAGTCAAAAAATTTGATTGTAGATAGTTTTATATTTTATGCAGAAAGCCTGTCACTATCGTTAAAAACAATAGAATACTGCGTAAAAAAAATAAAGCTGTGTCTTCTGAATCACACAAGAGAAGAATTACCTGATCCGAATTTGTTTTCATTTTTGGTAATACTGCAATCGATAAATATTGATATATATGAGGAATTAGGTTTTTCATATCAAAGAGCATTGGAAAAAATTGAAAATGAATATAAATCTTTAGTTCTAAATGGTCAAGAAGAATGGGAAAAACTTAAAACCTCTCTAGAAACTGCTTTTGCAGAGAGGGAGTCAAAAATTAACAAAGCTATAAAGGATATACTATTTTGAAAAGATACCCTACCTTTACATATACAAAGATAGGGTAACATTTGCTTAACGCCCTTTTACTATGTCATTACCTTGTTCAAACTTTCTGATTAATTCGCTTACATTGACATTAGATAATTTTTTACCTGCAGATTTGTCATTATGTGAAGCATCAGGTTTACGAAGGTCTTCCTTACTGTTACTCCTAGTAATATTACATCTAACAATGTTTGAATTATTAGACTTATCGCTTACATCTGAAATATTGCTTTTTTCACTACATGAAGACGAATTACTCGACATATTGCCTAAGCTAAAGAGCTTTTTACCTTGATAGATTGGATTCCAATCAAGTGGATTATAAGTTTTTTTGCTAGTCTCAACCTTTTGGTTATTTTGCTGTTTAGGAGAAAAACCAAGTTTTTCTCTTTCTTTCTTGCTTAGCGTTTTGAGAAATTTTACGGTTTCTAATTCATCAGTTGCTTGTACTTTATGTAAATCAAAGCTTTTTTGATGGTTATCCTGCTTAACATTTTCCATCATTTTATCTTTTATTGTTCTATCCTCATCATCAGAAGTGCTGCTACTAATATCACTGATACCACTATCCCCTGAATTGCGGCGTTGTTTGTTAGGAGTGCTATGAATGTTGTCTTCCATGAGTTTTTGCATTGTTGGGCCAAATGTTCTTCCAAGATTGCTACTCACTGTTTTATTACTATCATTTGCTTGAGAATGAGGTACATTTCGCTCAAAAATTGCTTTTATTCCAGCAAATTTAGCTTGGGAAGATTTCGGAGGAACAGGTGGGGCAACCATGCCTTTTGAGTTAATCTTTCCTTCATTTTGAGGAAAAATTTTTGGATTATTTTTTTCTACTGTAGTATTCATTTTTTTACCTCTAAACCTATTAACTAATAAAAGTATAAACTTAGAGGTATTAATTTTGTAATAACAATGCTAATAGATTACCGCAGTTTCAATAAGCATCACCAGAGGATTCTCTATATAATGCTTAAAGGCATTTAAAAACTTTGCTCCGAGTGCCCCATCAACTGCTCTATGGTCAACAGAGAGCGTTACTGTCATTATTTCTGCTATTTCTATTTTCTCATTCATAACAATTGGTTGTTTTTTAGATGCACCAACTGCCATAATGCAAGATTGCGGCGGATTGATTATAGCACTGAAGGCTTTTATACCAAACATCCCTAAGTTGGAGATAGTAAACCCTCCTCCTTGAAACTCTTCAGGTTTCAATTTTCCAGATCTTGCTCTGCTTACTAAATCTTTCACTTCTTTTGATATAGATAAAATACCCTTTTTATCAGCATTTTTTACTATAGGAGTAATTAGCCCATCTTCAAGTGCCACAGCGATTGAAATATCTATATTTGAATATCTCAGTATTTTATTATCTATCCACGAAGAATTTATATCAGGAAATTTTTTCATGCTGAAAGCTGCAGCTTTTATGATTAGATCATTAATTGTTACTTTATTGTTTTCATCTGCTGAGTTAATCTCGTTTTTTAACGATATTAACTTATCAACCTGGCAGTCTACAGTTAAATAAAAATGTGGAACATTCTGTTTTGATTCAGTCAGGCGCTGTGCTATCACTTGGCGCATGTTGCTTACTTCAACTATGGTATCTTTCTCAGGACTTTCAGTATGTATACCACTGCCTAAAAACTCCAACACATCAGCCTTAATTATGCGACCATATGGTCCTGTACCTTTTAATTGCTGCACATTAACCCCTTCATTTTGAGCTATTTTCTTAGCTAATGGGCTTATTTTTGTTCTACCTTCTGCATAACCCTCTGTCATCTGAGTAGCTGACACTGGGATCCATTCTTCTTTTCTAGATCCCAGTGTCAAGCACTGGGATGACATTGAGGGGTTGGATTCCAGCGTCACGCGCTGGAATGACACCGAAGAATGACTTATTGGCTTTCCGTTTAAATCTTGGTGTTCTGATTTTTGATTATCAACAGCACTTTTTGTCACTTCCTTTTTAACTGCACTATTGATGGAAGTTGAAGTATAGTTGTTAAGTGCACTTTCATCTTCTCCTTCTTCCAGCATTAAAGCTATTGGTTGATTTACAGGCACGCCACTTGTTCCTTCTGTTACTAAAATTTTTGCTAAAACTCCTTCATCTATAGATTCAAACTCCATTATGGCTTTATCAGTCTCTATCTCAGCAATTACGTCGCCTACTTCAACTTTGTCTTGTTCTTTTTTATGCCACTTTACAATTTTTCCTCCAGCTTTGCTCATTGTTGGTGAAAGAGCAGGCATTAATATTTCTATAGGCATTGATTTTGCATTTAAAGATCTATTCAATTTTTAATTTACTCTTTATCTTATGTCAACCTAATCGTGAATTATGATGAATAAGTCTGTTACACTATCCCTCACGTTATCCCAGTGCGTGACACTGGGATCTTGGTTCAGTACTATTATCCTATTGTTTTTATTATTTAGCCATAGCTTGTTTGCTAACAACTTTGTTTCAACCAAATCAAATAAGATCAACATGAGAACGGGGCCAGGGTTTCACTATCCTGTAAAATGGATATACACTTGCAAAAATCTGCCCCTGAAAGTGATAGAAGAGTTTGAGAGTTGGAAAAAGGTCTGCGATATAGATGAAGACTGCGGATGGATAAAAGGCAATCTTCTTAGTGATAAGCGCTACGCGATTGTAAAAGAAGATACTTATGGATATCAAAAACAGAGTGTAGACAGCAAGATTACTATGAAAATAGACAAGTTTGTTGTGATGAAGATAGAAAAATGCAACGAAGAATGGTGCTTTCTTTCCACCCCAAAACGCAAAGCATGGGTACAAAAAAAACATATATATGGGGTTGATTAGGTTGACAAAAGATCTGAATTAACACTAGTTTCTGGGCCTTCTGTAGCATGCTCTTCAGATGAAGCAGAGGGTTCTTGAGGCTCTGGAGACTGTACAGGGCTATCACAGAAACTCCTTAACATCTCCTCAGCGGATGAATCTAAAATTTGTACAATAGACTTTTCACTCTGCTCTTTTAGCGATTGATCCACTCTAGAAATCAACTCAGAAAACTCGCTACCTGATTTTTCAGCTTCACTTTTTATTTTACTTTCTATGCTTGCAATATTACCTTGGTCAATTTCTTCTTTTGTTATGTTGAATGACTTTGCAACATCTTGATATCCAATCTTGCAATTTCCACAACCAATTATGCAAAAAGTAATAGAATCAGATATTTCGCTTGCAGCCCAATTATGTATAGTGTAAGCCAAATAATTGTCATGGTATTTAATGCTAAATTGTTGTTCTATTAACTCAGAAATTTTATTCTTTAGAGACATAAAGCACCCTCCTACATTCGTTATACCTTTTTGTTAAGATACAGCAATTACACCATTTACTACATGCTTTACTTTAATTAATTATTAAAACAAGAGCATCATTTCCAGAGCTATATCTTTTTACCTTGATAATTCTTTTTTGACTTCCTCTTTAATTATCCCACTTATATTCACGTTAAGATCCCCTACCCAAAAATCAGTCATAGTTTCAAGATCGTATAGATCCTCTATTACTTTTTTAATAGCAGCATTTATTTCTTCTTCGTCAAATTCCTTTATAATAGGTCTAATCTTCACATACCCTGGAGAGCCTTTACCATAAATTCCTTTGCTTTTATTAATGCAGCCACCTGCACCAGATCTACTGCTTCTCAAACCACTTCCACACTCTACTGTTTCATACTTGATTTCACCATTTTCTATATATGCTATTTGATTGTCTTGTGTAGACTTCAGTTTATCTGCCTTTACAATTTTCTCCTCTAGCTTTAAATCTTGCTTATGAATTACTGTTTCCTCATAACCCTTACCACCGTATATTCTATACTCACCTCCACCTGCAACAGTAATCAGTTGCTGGCAATGTTGCTTCTGCGAATTGCACATTTCTATGAAAACAGGTCCCCCGTCCTTATCTGAGAAGTTACTTTCCTGGTTACCCCCTCCCTCTGTGACTTGCACCTTAATTATAGGATAATTAGGATCGATTTTCAGTTTAGCTTTAATATAATCTCCTGGCATCCCTACTCTGCTTTCAGTAGAATGGCATTTTTGATTGTCACAGCCACTACCTTGTATATGACCTGCTTCACCACTTCCCCACGCTTCTATTTTAATACGATCAAATTTTATTGATAAGTCATCTGTATAAACATCTTTATTTTTATGATCATAGGATTTTTCATTATTTTTTTCAAGATCTGGTTTCTTATTTTTCAGATGTTCCTTGATTATCTCTTTTAATTTTTCTTTTAATTTCTTTTTGAGACCTTCTAAATCGAACCTACACAATTTATCAGCGTAAAAAACCTCTGTTCTGTTTGCTTTAATCAGTTGATCTTTTAATTGTGTACACTTTCGTACTTCATTTTTTTCATCTCTTAATACTTTACCATCCTTATCTTTACAATCCACTTCCTCATACCTTAAGTAGAATGGCTTATCATCTTCATTTTTATTCAAATATTGTTTTGAACGGCTACACTTTCCATCAAAGCAGATGCAACCATCATCACCTTGCTCACATCCTTCTTTATGCTCTACATCCGTCAATTTGTATACTACTTTCAGTCCTTCACCAGATTTTAATTTTTCGTCTATTTTGCTATCTTTCTTCACACAATAACTGCATTCTTCCTTCTTCTGCTCATTTTCATCAGGGAAGAAAACATACTCTTGCTTATTAAATATTATTTTATCCAACCTCTCTTGAGTTTCTTTCAAAGGGTAAACTATTTCCTTGCTTGGAAGATAATAGAACTGATTTGATTCCTTGGAGTAAACAGCATTGTATTTAGTATATCTTGTTCCCATTAATTTTAGTGGTATTATTTTATTTTCTCTTTTAAGAACAAACTCCTCTGGTTCTGGCTGCCATCCAGAAAGACAAAGCATTTTACTGTTAGAATTTCCTTTATACTTTACTTCTATTTCCGGCTGCCCAGAGTTATTAAATTCACATTGAATAGATTTGTCTTTTAACTTTTTCTCAAAATCATTAAAACTATAAAAACTTCCGCCTTTAGAACATTTAATTTGCACATCAGGAACATAGCCATATTCTTTCAGAACTTTAAATTGTTGCGGATTACTTTCTAATATACCTTCTATAATATTATCAATATTACTATCAGTTGTTTTTGCTACTATTGCTGGTTTTACTACTTTTAAAGATAGGGGGCCAATGTTTATAGGATGGTTGAGGTCAGTATTAACATTAAAAGTACAGGAACCATTACTATAGGTTCCATGTGCTTTAGCACAAGTGCTCTCACTCATCTTCATTTCTACTTTCAATGTATTTGCATTTACTATCTCCACTATCTCAGGTTCTGGAGCAGGTGGTGCAGGAAAACAGCGGATGAACTGTGGATTGTTTTCATCTATACTTTGAGTTCCAAGGTATTCAGCGCAGAGCTTATCTTTTTCTCTATAAGTTTTGAAGTAGTACGTGATGCCATCTTTGTCTAAAATAGAGCGCCACTCAGCTTTATTTTCTCCATACCCTTTAGGGAAATCTAATTTTTCTCCAATCTCTCCGTCTCTTCCTTTCAGATCACCAATGATTACCTTAACCTTAGGATTAAAGTAATCATTGTCTTTATCTGTTATAGGAACAATTCTAACTTGTGGAAGCGACATTGCAAGTTGTTCACAAAATGGAGGGGGGCCAGGTGCAAGTGGAACAGGAGCACATTTTACTGCCGTTTGGTAGCAGGTATCACAGACTTTTTCCATCTCCCCAGAACGGAAAATATTCTCACCCGAAAATACTCTAGAACCCCATGAAGAAATTCCTGACATACAAGCCCCTTTTTGACTGCAAGCACATATTTTAGGAGAGTTAGCGAATCTTCTTTTTTCCTCATCAGTAACACCGTCTGCCCATTCCCATTTAAGACCCCGAGCAATTTCTCCTCCAGCTTTTGTTTTATCTCCTTCCCAGTCGATAAAAGCTGCAGCAGAAACTCCAGCTCCTGTACCTTGCGTTCCATATATCTGGCGGCAGGATTCCCCACTTTGTAAGTCATCACAATAACTTTGTCCATCATAAGCACATACTCTAATTTTGGGATTAAAGTAACCATCAACTCCTTGATCTTTTATTGCTTGCACCTTAATTTCCTTTACCCAATCTCCACCAACTATTGCTTCCCACCAAGTATTACTTTCTACAAATGTTGGACAATCAGCATATCCTTGATACGAAAGACCAAGTATCAAAAAAAATATCAATAAGAAATTAAGCCTTACACTTCTCATAAAATACCGGTAACCACTCATTAACTTCTTCTCCTTTTTCTTTTATTGCCTCATACATATACTTTATAGTCTCTTTGTTAGCTGAAAGTACATGTATTTCTTGCATATCCTTCAAATCCAGATTTAAGGTTACTAATCCTTTGTACTGTTTTATCAAAAATAAACCTTCCTGTGTTGGCGTCTGCAGAATTATATTCAGCTCCTCTTTCGATAGAGAAAATGCCTTCATGTATAATCTATTTGCATTGACGTTCGGCATCAAGATTCTTGTATCAACATGTTTATCTAAATATTGAGTAAATTTGCTAGCAAATGCGAGATTTAAATTCTCAGTACTTAGGATTACTACAACATTTAGTTCCGTCATTCTTTGCATCCAGTTATCAAACTCTTTCTCTGTAGGAAAAATATTACTTATCTCCCATGCTTCATCCAAAACAAGTATTGCAGGCGAGCCATCACATTTTGCCTCAAAAGAATATAAAAAATAGTAAAGTATCACGGACATACATTCCTTTTGTTTTGTAAGGTTTGCGGTGTTGAGAGATATAATTTTTGTTTCCCAGTCAATATCTGATTCATCACCATCTTGAAATAAGTAAGCAAAGTCACCATCGTCACACCATCTACTTATCTTACCCCCAAGGAGCAAGAGCACCTCAGAAATTTGTGAAATAGAACGTGATTCCTTGGGTATAGCAAATATAGAATCCACAATTTTTCTTATCTTTTCTTCTACGTCCACCAAGCTCGTATCGGCTACCATTCTTCTGATCAGTTCAACCAACATATTGCGATTGGAAGCACTATCTTCAATGTTTAGTGGATTAAATTTTAGGCTTTTGTCCTTATATTTTGGATCGATTATGTAATATTTACCACTCACTGCTTTAGTAAAAATTATTGATTTTCCAGTGTTATCCAATATGACAATTCTTGGGTTAAACTTTCTTGATTCTGATAATAGAAAATTAATGAGTGAAGTTCTGCCTGAATTTGGAGCTCCGAGTATCGTAGTATGGCCATTATTTCTTTTTCCATGAAAATTAAAGAAGTAAGGATTTCCTTTTTTTGAAAAAAAAATCATTACCGCTTCTTTCCACCTTCTTCCTTTTAATGTACCTGACGTAAAATCGTGCAGCATAGCAAAGCTGCAAGCGTATTTTGTTAAGATATTTTTCGGTTGCGTAATAAAAGCAAAATTGCCTGGAAGTTGTGCCCAAAAATGACTTTCCATATGTAAATCAGTTCTAAACATCATGAAGCCAACTAATGACATTATAGAAGATAAATCACTAATACTTTCAGCTAACTTATTCCTATCATCTGCAAATATTGTAAAAATAATTTTCTGTTGGCAGAAGTCTATACTAGAGGTCTTTTCAAGCTCTATTATTTCTTCAATTCCTGAGCTTTTAAGTAAGGTATTATCCTCACTAATTTGCAGCATGTTGATTTGTTTTTTAAATTCTTTTATTGCTTTGTTATTACTAGTAAATATCATTATTTCTGTAATGATAAATTCAGATTCAAGCTGCAAGCATCCATCTATATTACCTAAAGAGATTTCCCGGTATTCTTTTATGCTGAAAATAGAGCCAAATTTCTGTTGATTTTCAAATATTGTTTGAAACGTATTGAAACCAAAAGCTATTTTAAAATTTCTAATATATTGCGACAGGTCCCTTTCATGTATTGGATAATCTTTGTGCGTTAATGTAACAATATAGTGGAGAAATTCTATCATTTCAGAATATATTTTACCTTCACTAAACCTTAGACTCAGTTTTTTAGCTCCAAAAGGTCCTAAATCATTTTGAATTACGTCAGTTATCTTTTGCAACTCCTGATGGCTTTCTTGTAAAGACAACTTATGCTTATTCTTTATTCTATTGAAAAAAAACGAATTATTAGTATGCTTGCCAAAATCGCTAAACAATATTACAATGTATAGTTCATTTATATACTGTAATTTACTATCAGTTAGTTTATTAAACCACGTTGAATGTAGGTTGTCAGAGAAGTCTTCAGTTTTATTCCATTTCAAGCTCAGTTTATTGCGCTTTCTAACGGTATGAATCCAAACGGTAAAACACAGGCTATTAATATTTTTTGATATGCTTTTTCTAATTTCAGTTCTGAGGTCGCTGTAGTTATCAACAGAAGAATAATCTTCTAACTTGATTATTTTTAACAATTCTCCCTGTTTTGTTAGTATGGTTTCTTCATCGTAATGACAAGCATAAGGAACAAAATCTAAATCAATGCTTTCTAGTAATGCTAAGTTGTTCTTTTTTTTAAGCTTAGAGTTAACTGTTGGTACTTTTAACTGCATATGCGTATTCAATAAAGATAATTAAAAAAGATAAAAATACTATCTTAATTTTTATCTTTTTTTTCGCTATCGGATTGTAATTTTATATCTTTTGCAAAGTTAAATTTTTCTTTTAAGTAGTCTGTTGCCTTTTCTGTACTACCGAACATCAGGACCAGTACACCAAACATTATCATAAAAAAGATTAGACCTCTGAACACTACTGCAAGTATCACTGCAGCTATACACAACCCTATGATTGTTGAAGGACTCATATTTTCTACAGTATCTTTAACTGAAAATGAAGAAATAAAATTTTTTACCGTTTCTTGTATACCCTTTAATTCATCACTCGCCGAACTTGCTTCGCTAGAATATGATGCAAAAATGAAACTTAATAAGGCTATAAAAACCAAAACTTTATTCAATTGAATGCGCATCAACTAAATACCTTTTAAACATTTCTTAAATATAACAACTTTTATATCAATAGGCAAGAACTGAATTCACTTATCCACTACAAGTAACACATATTGAATTTTTACAGACGTGAACATGCTGTAAGCTCTTTATCATCAACAAGAGGACTCACATTAATGGATGTTAATTTACTTGATAGGAAGTTTGAATGCAATTCAGCTACTGCTGCTATAGCAAACACTGCAGCCATAGCAAGTAGTCCTGCTCCTATCAATCCTGATGTCATTGCTCCTGCAACAATGCACCCTATTGTGGAGAGAGCACAACCTGCTACAAGTGCAACGTGAAGATTTCTGTTATTGGGTTGGTTTTTAAGTAGGATATCTTTCTTAACTTGATCTGGATTTGCTTGACCATCTGAGTTTTCATTTTCTTGCATTTTTGGCTCTTTTTTTACAGTCTGCTCTGGCTGCACTTGAGTCTCGTTTTCTTTTGGGGATTCCAAATTTGATTCTAATAACTCAGTTTTTTCTCCACCCTCTGGTTGTAAGCCATTATCTCCTTCAACAGAGCTCAATGTTGAGTTTAAACTTTCCTCAGATGAAGTGCTTGTTACTAAAGTTAAACTGCTCCTTCTGCTACTTACTGGTGATTTCAAACTTTCTTTACTCGTTCTAGGTGAGTCTATTCCACTATCTGAGTCATTGCCACTACTGAGTTTAGAAGTTTTCTTCTCCTCTATTTCTTTCACAACCTTGCTATATTTTTCAAACACTTCCTCTGCAACATCTGAATTACTAAGTATTTTATTATCACCACTTTTTTTCTCAGCTACATTCAAGGGTGTTTCTTGTGTGTTGTTTTGCTCTTCAATATGTTTTAGCTGCATTTGATCTTCAATATTTTCTTCAACAGCATTTGGTATTGAGCTTACACTGCTGCTCCTGTTAGTAATATCCAAAATTGTTTTTACTATTTTTCCTCTTATTGTTTGTGGTCTTTGTGATTGTTCTCTTTCATTGTTAAATACTGTAGGTACAGCTAGTTCTTCTGATTTTATTACTTCATCTTTCAATGCAGGAAGAAAGTTTTCGATATAATACTTATAATGTTTTTGATATTCCTCTTGTTTTTCTGGTGATTTTTCTAATTGTTCTCTCAGCGATTTTTCTAATTCAGTTAATACCTCAGGACTAGCTCCTTCCTTGAACAACTCTATGCATTTTTTGATAGTTCCATCTCCCTTTTGTGGGCTTCCATATTTATGATTTTCTTTTGTTACCTTTTTGTATATAGTGTCGTGCAATTGTTGGTTAATATCTTTTTTAGAACTTAGCATAGACTCCTCTATACATAACAAAATGTATAGATACCTCTTTAGCGTTAATTTTACATTAAAACTGGGCAATTATGCCATATTATAAATAATTGCGGCAACTTGCTTATTGGAAGGTCGCTTAACTATTTGCTTTCTGGGCTTTCTACTTCTACAGATTTGCTATTAATATGATTCTTTGCTTGTTGAACTAACATATCCACTACTTCTTTTACAGGCTTTTCCTTATCAACCATGCCAACACTTTGGCCAGCCATTAAAGATCCCGTTTCAACATCTCCATCAATTACTGCTCTTCTTAAAGCTCCAGCCCAGAATTTTTCTATTTCAAGCTGCCCATCTTCTTTTGAGATCTGTCCCTTTTGGTATTCATCAATAACTTCTTTTTGACGCTTCATAAAGTCATCGCTTGCTTTGTTGGCTATAGCTCTTACTGGAATTACAGGAAAATCAGCACTTATCTGTACAGAAGGTATTGCATTACGTGCGGCCGATTTAATAAACACTTCCTTAAAATTTTTGTGGGCAATTGACTCATTAGTGCAGACAAATAATGTACCTATTTGACAGCCACTTGCTCCCATTTCCAGGTAATTAACTATCATTTCACCTCTTCCTATTCCACCTGCAACAAACACTGGTATTTGTTCATTTTTAAAATGAGGCAATATCTCTTGTGCAAGAACAGAAGTGCTAACTGGACCTATATGCCCACCTGCTTCCATTCCTTCTATTATTAATGCATCTACTCCCATTTTTACTAACCTTTTCGCAAGGCTTAATGCTGGTGCAAAGCACATAACTTTAATGCCTGCACCCTTGATTTTTTCTATATTAGGCTTTGTTGGCAGTCCACCGGCAAGCACTATATGGCTCACTTTCGTTTCAATACACACATCTATCAACTCACTCAACTTTGGGTGCATAGTAATTAGATTTACACCAAATGGCTTGTTAGTTAATTGCTGCGTCTCTATGATTTCTTTTTTTAGCAAGTCTGGAAACATTGCACCACATGCAATCACACCAAAACCACCAGCGTTTGAGATTGCTGAGACCAAGTTTCTCTCTGAAACCCAGCTCATAGCACCACCCATTATAGCAAACTCACTGCTAAGAAAATCTGTTCCTTTTTTCCAGAGGCTACTTAACATATAACCTATATCATACGTTTAAAAATGTTTTGTTTATCTATAAATGTGTGTTTTAAGGCGCCAAGTATATGTAAGATTATAAAGAGTACCATAAAATATGCAAGCATCGAATGTAGCTCGTTAGCCGTGTTAGCTAGATCTTTGTTTTGATTAATCAACAAAGGGATATGAAAAAAATATTTGATCTGTTTGCCAGAAGCAGAAGACATGACATAGCCAGATAGTGGCATTAGCACCATCAAAGAATATAAACCAAAGTGTACTGCTTTACTTATATTGATCACAAACCGAGAAAAATTTGCTGGAAGTGGTGGAACATAAGTAAAGACGCGAAAAAATATGCGTACTATGATTAATCCAAGAATAGTGATACCGCAAGCCTTATGAATAGCGTATATGTTGAACTTAATTTCATTGCTAAGTGGCAGGCTTTTCATATAAAGTCCAGAACAAAGCATACCGATAATAAAAACAGCCATCAACCAATGGATAACTCTTAAACCTAGGCTATATTTATCGTCTTCCATTTTGATTACCCTAAAGTAGCATTTATATAATAGAAAAACTATTTTTCAATCAAAATCATTAAAGCAATTTAGATTTACCGACAATGTAGCTATACAAATTCGACCCAGCCGGAAGTCAAGGGCACCTAAATCAAGAAACGGATTAAACGAAAAACTTACTTGACAAACTCCGCCAGCCTCCTTATCATGAAACTGAAGCTATTTATTTATCTTCTCTGTACAGATTAAATGACAAAAAAACTCAACGTATCTGGTGTCTCATGTTTAATTTTTTGCACTATGTGCACTCTATGTCTTTATCAAATTTCTAGGTTTTTACCTATACAAGCTGAAATACGCTTATAAAGCATTTAAAACATCAAAAAACGCCAACTTAAAAAATGGATAGTGAATAATTAGCTACCCTAGGGTTTCTTTTGCCTTTTTTTCTGTTTAGTAAATTTCTTAAATATTTATGACTAAAGGTTAGTTGCATTAAAAAGCAGCTAAATCGCGGTTATTAAGCGTTTAGAATAAAAAAAAGCCATACTTGAAAGTATAATGTAAGTAATTAGCCAACCACGGGGCTTCTTTTGCCTTTTTTTCTGTTTAGTAAATTTCTTAAATATTTATGGCTAAACAACAATCGTCATCCCTGTAAAGGTCAAGTATCCCGCTACGTGTTAGCGGCTAAGAGATACCCGGCGGTATGACGGTTCGTGATGGCATGACGATAAGGTTCCAGTGTCAAGCGTTTGGCATGCAAATTTCCTTAAACGTTCGTAAGCTTAAAACTTTACTTTAGATCAAACTGCTGTATAGTGACTTTATAGCTTCAATTTTGTAATGAATATACCTAGTATAGAAAATTGTGATCTTCACAATAAAACCGTCTTACTCAGAGTTGACTTCAATGTTCCTATAAAAGATGGAGAAATTCGTGACGTCACTCGTATTTTGAGAGCATTGCCTACTATTCAGTATTTAGTGAATGCGAGTGCAAAGATTATTATTATATCACATTTTGGACGCCCAAAGGCCAGAGACAATAATCTGTCGCTAAAAAATGTAATTGACACTTTATCGCAGTTACTAAATAAAAAAGTGAAATTCATTGACGATTGCTTTGGTGAAAAAGTACAAAGAGCAGTAAGTGTTATGGATGCAGGAGATATAATATTACTAGAGAATCTAAGATTTTATAAAGAGGAAGAGCAAAGTGACTCAAATTTTGCCAAACAACTAGCATCTCTAGCGGATATATATGTAAATGATGCATTTTCTTGCTCTCACAGAGCTCACGCTTCTATTTCACGCATTACAGAATTTTTACCCTCTTATGCAGGGTTTTGCTTGCAAGATGAGCTAAAGTATCTTGAAAAAGCTGTATCGTTTAAAGCTAAACCTATTACTGCGATAGTTGGGGGAGCTAAAATATCAACTAAAATAAAAGTGCTTATGAAGCTAACAGAAAAGGTTAATTACCTAGTTCTAGGTGGTGCAATAGCCAATAATTTTTTGTCATTTAGCAAAGTAAATATAGGGAAATCTTTCTTTCAAAATGGTGTTGACGACCTTCTGCATAATATTCTTGAAACAGCAAATAAAAACAATTGCAAAATAGTTGTGCCAGAAGACGTTCTGGTTGCAGTAAACTCTGATTACAGCACTAGTATTTCAAGAAGAACTGAGTCCATTTTGGACGGTGATATAATTTTGGATATCGGACCACAAACTTTGAGTACAATAAGCAGTATAATAGCAAGCAGTAAGACTCTGCTGTGGAATGGACCTATTGGTGTTTTTGAACATTCAGCTTTTGCAAGCGGTACAATAGGGGTAATGAAAATCGTAAGTGACTTAACGCACAAAGGAAAGTTAACCAGCATAATAGGGGGAGGCGATAGTCTATCTGCAATAAGCGCTGCAGGCCTTGCCGATAAGGATTTTACATATGTTTCCACTGGTGGAGGAGCATTTTTAGATTGGTTAAGTGGCGATGAAATGCCGGGAGTTGCTGCTCTGCAAAAACGATTAGATTAAAACTTTTTTAAATTATTTCTTATAGGCTAGCTTTTTTGTGAACGTGATTATGTCGAAGACAGTTAAACTAACTTTGTGTTTAATAATACCAATAATAGGATTTATTTTTTATATTAAGGATCATTATTTTCACACCGGCTATGTAGAAGAAAATGTTGAAGTCAATTTTGAACCATTTTTCAGTTCACAACCAGCCACCGTTTCAGAATTAACTGACTTCGATAGAGGAGTGTTGAAAGTTTGTGGAGATTGGGGAGCACATCCAGATAAAGAAGATTTCAAAATTTTACTTAGTTGTCCGCAGCATCAAGAAGTAGTGAAAGGAATATATAAGTGATTACGCCAGATGCGGATTTGGAGTTACTTAAAGATGAACTGGCTAACATTTGGTTTACAAATAGTGGAAGTGAAAAAGAAACTATAGGGTTTGGACATATTTTTTGTGGTGAGCCAAACGATAAATTAGGTGGTATGCATTTTGTAGGTAGATATGTTGAAGCTCAAGAGGATAAATGGGCAGTTGGAATCCTGTGCAATGAATCAGATATTAAGCCGCCGGTTTATACATTTGGAATGAAATATTTGGGTAAGGATGGGGAAGTGAAAGTTAAATGCCCAAATGGATACGCATATAACCTTCATGCCGATAATTTCTGCAACTAAGGCGTTTAAGGAATTAGGAAAAGATGGAATGTGTCTATATGAAATGGAAGATGACAATTATCAATCAGTGTTTGTAAGAAAGAATGATGCTATACTCACGTTCTATCCTGACTTAACACCAAAATGTGATGATAAGAGTACTTATTGTAGTTGCGGTAAATCTTAATTTCAAAACCAATAGGGTGAACAAATGATAAAAATGCTATAGGGTGTAGCAAATCTAAATGAGTTAAAATTTTGATTAAAGGGTTTTGTGAATAATAATGAAGAAGGGCATTATTCGTCTAATAAAAGCAATTCAATACTCTTGTGAAGGAATAAAATCAGCTTTTATATCAGAAATTGCGTTCAGACAGGAGTTACTGCTTTTTATAGTATGTGTCTCAATTTTGTTTGTTTTGGATGTAAGTAATCTAGAATGTGCAGTAATGATAAGCAGCCTATTCCTGGTGTTAATTGTGGAAATTGTTAACACTGCTTTTGAAACGACAATTGAGCGTATTTCCAGTGAACAACACATACTTTCAAAAAAGGTGAAAGATCTAGGTAGTGCAGCAGTTTTTCTTTCATTAATTAACTTCCTGATAACATGGATGATAATATTGATAGGTTAATACGAATGTTATTAAGATATGTTGTCAAACTCACCAATTAAAGTTTTTATATCTTGCGGTAAATCAGAGACAAATTCCATGTATTCCTTACTTTTTGGGTGGTATAAGCCCAGTGTATAAGCATGTAGTGCTTGTCTATTGAAATTACGAATGAAACTAGAGTTTTTAGCATATTTTGTGCTTTTACTACTATTTTTTCCATAAACTTGATCACCAACTATGGAATGTCCTATGTGGCTCATGTGGACTCGAATTTGGTGTGTTCTGCCTGTCTCTAAAGTGCATTTAACGAGGCTTACTTGTCCTATAACTTTTTGCACTAAATAGTGAGTGATTGCTAATTTGCCTGTGATTTTTGTTACACACATCATTTCTTTATTACCGCGTTTGGGAGCAATGTTAGTTTTTATCGTGCCTTGCTGAGAAGATAATGTTCCCCAAACTACTGCTAAGTATTCCCGCTTTATTTTGCGATTCGATAACAATTCAGACAAAAAACTATGGGCTGCTTCATTTTTTGCAATTACCATTAGCCCACTAGTATCTTTATCGAGTCTATGAACAATTCCTGGTCTTACATTAAGGTGAGCGATAACTGCGTTCAAAAGCGTATCATTGTTTGTCCCAGCACCTGGGTGCACTGTTAATCCACTTTGTTTACTCAGAACTATAATGTCCTCATCTTCATAGACGATATTAAGTTTTATGTCATAATTAGGCTCAATTGATGTGGATATGTCAGGTTGAACGAGATGCACCACATACTCTTCATCTGGTTTTACTATGTAGTCATTATTAATTATCGGTGTGCCAAGTAATTTCACCTGCTCATTTTGTATCAATCTTTGCGCTTTGCTGCGTGATATGTTGCATTTTTCAGCTATATAGGTGTCTAACCTTAATTTCTCTTTATCATTATTAACACTTAAGGTTATTATTGAGTAATCTATAGTGATTTACCCCGCGCCATTTCCCATGCTGCTTGAACATTTGGGTCTGTAAACATTGTTGCACTAGACTCAATTTGCAGATCACCTTGTTTTTTAATATGGCAAATTGTTTGAGAGCCATCTTTCCAGTAGATTGTAACTTTATTATCAAAATCTCGTAATGTTGCCTCAACCTTTTTTTCTTTATTATCTTTTTCTTCCAGCTTAATAGATTCTAATAAATAATATAAGAATTCACTTGGTTTGCCGTTGATTTTTTCTTTCCATTCATCTGTTTTTTCTTGTTCAGATTTTTTTTGCTCTAACTTTTCCTTCTTTTGCTGCAGCTTATTTTGTTCTGCTTCCAGCTCTAACTTTCTAACTGTGTCACGTAGTTCTTTGACTTTATTTTCTAATACTAATAATTTATTAGTATTATTTCCATTGTTAGCTTCTAAATCAGGCGTACTTGGTTGAGCTTGCTTCTTTTTTATTTCTTCTAATTCATTCCTTACTACGTTTAATTGCTCCTTCAATTCCGTTTTTTCCTCTTCTGTATCCTCTTTTAACTTTTTTAGCATGCTAAGGAACTCGTTATTATTAGACTGCGTAGTTGATTGAAGCCAGCCTACAAAGCGGCTTGGTTCAAATCGTTCAATTTTATCTTCAGCAATTTTAATAGCATTCTCTAACCTAGAAAAAGTACCTTCAATATCTAGTGAATGTGCTTTTTTTGTCAATTCTTTAGTGTTGTTTAAAACTTCTGAAATTTCTGCATGTAGCCAATCTAAATCTTTTTTGATGTCTTCTCTGATTTTTTTTAGGTGATCAAGCGTTTCTTTAATGTTAATATTTGCAGGCTTTAAAAGACTATTATCAAGTAAATCGCAAGCTTTTTTAAGGTTACTGTCAAATGAGTTGCAAAGCGGACTAAGTAGTTTTTTCATTAGAGATATTAGTTCATTTTCCCTTTTACCAAGCTTATTTTCTACTACTGATACAACCATGCCCTTTCCAGACCAGTATGGAAATAGAAGACCTAAAGAACTGTGTTTTCTAATAGTATGATTTTCATGATCCACGCTATTACTTATTAGATTGCTAAGTGTTGATATGATGCATAAAAGAATAGCGACTAATAAAGCTATTAATATTATTGGAGCATTAATGGATTGTGATATTGCTGAAACTACTATAATAGTACCAAATACATATGATCCAGTAAACAAGAGAATCCTATTTCTATTTTCTGCTTCTATATCTTCTAGTATTTCTCTCTGCGTCTTAGAAATTGGTAAAACTATTGAAAGCTTTTCCCCCTTTTTATCTAAATTTGTTACAATTTCAATTTTTTTAGCTTCTTGAGCAATCTGGCTGTACTGTTCATCAACTTGATAGTTTCCTATTTTTTTATCTATTTCATTCTCTTTTATTTTTTGTGTATTTATAAAGTTTATAACAGCAGTAAATAAGAGAACTATAAGAGGAATAAAGGCAAGAGGTGCTGGCGTGAACGCAAACCCAGCAATACTTACTGTAACAGGCTGAATAGAAAAGGCAGTAAATGCTATAAGAGTAGCAATGGTACTTGCTATCGATATAGTACCAGAATACTTTCTTATAGAGCTCAAAATTCTACTGGGCTGGTCAGAAAGTTTTCTAAATCCTAAAAAATCAAAATAGTCTTTGAAAGGATCTTGAGTATCTGTAACCATAACATTTTTCTAGTTTAAACTTATTTAGGTATACGTTAACCAAACCTTAAAATCAAGTTTCTTAATTTTTCAACATGTGCCAAGGCCTATTGGAGCGCACTGTATTAATCTTTACGTAACGATTTGTTAACCAAACAGAATGTGTGCCATACGTTTCTAGATCAGCATGTTTAATAATTTTAGCGTTGCAAGCTGAATAGTCGAATTCACTTAATTGAATTGTTAAATCAACTTTATCACAATTTTCTGAAATATCTTCTTTTTTATAAGCTAGCAGCACTAATTTATTATTTCCTTTATTATATATGCAGCCATAATCGTTACACTTTAGCCTTTTATCTGAGTTATTGTATTTTTTATGATTCAAAATTTGGTTCTGCCCATTTTGCTTCGCCCATGTTTTGACAACAAAGTTCCTATTTTTTCTGGTGAGAGAATATAGTAAGTTATCACTCTCCTTTGCAGCAACATTATCAGCATTTATCAAGATATCAGGAGTTCTATACATAGCACTAGAGAAAATACCCAGCACAATAAAGAAAATTCCGAAGAAACGCCAATTTCTTTCCCACAAGCACAGCCACAATAACCCAAATGTTATTATAATAATTGATGAGGCAGGAAAAGTACGAATGGGAATAACCAAATACTGAAGACTAGCGATTGCATTTGTTATATACAAAATGCTGTCAATTGGGCGCTCTATAAATGGCGCTATAATCCATTCAACACCCAAAGGAATCAACAAAACATAGATTATTCCAAGTGGAATAATAATTAATGTAACTATTGGTATAGCAACTAAATTTGTGATAATGCCACTAATTGAAAAATAATTAAAATTATATATCGTATACGGAACAGTTGCTAAACTTGCTATTACTGAGCTGATCATTATCGACACAAAATATTTCATTATTTTTATTTTGAACAACTTATTAGCATTAATTTGATAACTGGCAACCAGTGCCAAAACAGCAGAAAATGACATCTGAAAGCCAGGCTTTAAAATTGCTTCTGGTTCTACTGAGAGTATCACTGAAGCAGCAAACGCAATTGCTATTAACCCTCGATATTTTCTCTCTATCATTATTGCAACGAGTACTAAAATCACCATAATGTAGGCACGCTGAGCAGAAATTTGCATACCGGTAATCAATAAATAAAACGTGGTTGGCAAGATAGTAAGGAATGCAGATATTTTCTTGGTGTTATACTTAAGAGTCAAAGTTTCAGATATTGCGAATAAATTACGAAACACTACAAAAAACAGACCAGCAACAAATGATAAATGCAAACCAGATATGGCAAACAAATGTGCTATACCTGAATCTCGTATCGCGTCCATAGTTTTTTGATCTATGCCATCTTTTTTACCGATCAGTAATGCAGAGATTATATCCGCATGTGGTTTTTTGATATTTTGCTGCAGGTTTTCATAAATGTATTGACGGAAAGATTCTATATACTCTAGAAATTGCCTTGCTTCAGCCTTTTTGTGTAGGGCTATTTTGCTTGTTGCAAAACCTGTTGCACTTATTTTCTGGTAATATGCTATTCTTGCAAAATCGTATGCATACTCCGAAGGTGCAATCTTTAGAGGGAAGAGTTTTGCTGATAATTTTACTTGATCGCCTATTTTAATGCCTTTTTCCACTTTGGTTCTAACTGATATTCTGATGTTATCTAGAGCTCTATCCGGTGTCATTCCAGCGCGTGACGCTGGAATCCATATCTTTTTTTTTCTGGATCCCAGTATCAAGTACTGGGATGACAAAAGGGGGCGCTGGGATGACAGGAGAGGATTTTGAGATAGTAGGGGATTTTTCAACAGAAAGCAGAAATTGTTTATATGAGCCCCTGTCGTTAATATCCTTCACTGTGGCAACGATATTTTTTACATACCTCTCTTTATCAAGAATTTGAGTATCAACTAAAGCTGTTCTTAATTTACTGGCTGTAAATCCTATGAGCACTGCAATTAAAGCAATGCATAATATTGCGTACTTTCTGTATAATATTGCAATCAAAATTAGTGTGGGTAAAAGCAAAAGAAAAATAGATATGCAGCTTGGTTCAAAACTTAGGGAAAAATATGTTAAAATTCCTGCACACTGAAGAACAGGAAACCACAGTATCAAGTTATATTGTTCATTGCGCAGATTGTTACGTATATAACTAACTATTATGTCAAGAAAAGTTAATAAGTGTGTCGATATTTGCATGTGGTGAAATTTTATTTTTCTTTTTTCATTATTTGTATATATAATAACTAAATAAGCAACGACGCGGGATGGAGCAGCTCGGTAGCTCGTCAGGCTCATAACCTGAAGGTCGTAGGTTCAAATCCTACTCCCGCAACCATTTTTAAGGATATAGTTGTTCCACTTTCCAATCGCTTCCCTCAACAAGAGTGTATCTAAATCTAATATGCTTCCTATATTCACCTTCTTGCCAAAATTCAATTACTTTTGGGATTACGCAAAATCCCACCCAAAAATCAGGACGAGAAACTTGTGTATTGTGAAATTCTTTTTCCTTCAATTTTATAGCTTGCTCAAAATCTTGCCAATCTTTCAGAATGCTCGATTGTTTTGAGCACCATGCGCTAATTTGACTACCCAGCGCTCGAGAAGAGAAGTATTTGTCAGTTCTTTCATCGTTTAGAAGTTTAACCTCTCCTTCAATTCGCACTTGCCTAGCAAATTCTATCCAATGAAACACTAACGCAGCTTTGGGGTTCTCAGTCAATTCTTTCCCTTTTTTACTGTTTACGTTAGTGAAAAACACAAAACCTTCTTTGCTATATTCCTTTAGTAATACCACTCTTGCAGATGGAATACAGTCTTTGCTACAAGTTGCTAGCGTCATTGCAGTTGGTTGTTCACACGGAGAATTAAGTACTGCTTTGTACCACTTTGAAAACAAATCAAATGGATCTTTTTCAAGTGAAAATATCATATCAAAAAATAAAATCTTAATTCTGGCACGCGTTGCAAAAATAAGTGCTACGGCCATTTTGTCGTATAAGTGTTATGATATTATTGCAAATCTTGCAAGGTTTTTGAACTTTACCATATACGTAAAAGTTATTTTGAAAGTATCCAGCAGATCCAGATGGCTGTGCATAATCTTTCAGTGTTGAACCACCTGCAGCAATTGCATCACTCAGAGTATTTTTTATTTCAGCAGCAAGTTTTTCGCACTCTCTATAGGTCAAGTTTTTTGCTGACCTGAGTGGTGATATACGGGCTCTAAACAAGCTCTCAGAAGCATATATGTTGCCTACGCCAACTATTGATTTATTGTCCATTAACGCTGATTTGATATTCACTTTTTTGTTTTTCAGCAACTCCTGTAAATAGTCTCCACTGAATTCATCCGTGAGGGGCTCTATTCCAAAATCGCTAAAAAAATCCGTTTCTTGTTCTTTATTTAAAACGATAACTAATCCAAATCTTCTTGGGTCATTAAAAATTATTGAAGTATTGTCAGAAAATAAAAATACCACGTGATCATGCTTATTCCGCATTTGATCGTAGTCAGCATATATAAGCTTTCCGCTCATGCCAAGATGTATGATTACAGCCACACTACCATCTGTATTCCAGATGGTATACTTACCTCTACGCTTGATGTTGCGTATGACTTTGCCCTTTAGCATATCATCAATATTTTTTGTTATTGGGGCACGTAAATTCCAATTATTCACTATAACATTACTGATTTGCTTGTTTTTAATTTTATCAAGCAAAAAATTAGAGATTACTTCCACTTCCGGTAGTTCTGGCATGATACCTCCTTCAAAACTTAAGTTTCTGATGGTAATTTTGTCGTTCTCAAATACATTCGAGTATTCTGCGGTGCTTTCTCCTAAAAATTCCTCACCACAAACGAGTTTTGAAAGGGTTCTCTGTCTACTCTGTTGCTGCTTTTTTCTTTTCAAAATATTTTGCTTTAAAGCTTTCGCTAATCTTTTTTTCTCCTCTTCTTTTTCCTTATTCTTTTTTGTGTTATTCATTATCATAATATATAAACTTGCCGTTGTAGCTCAGGTGGTAGAGTACGTCATTGGTAATGACGAGGTCCCAAGTTCGAGTCTTGGTAACGGCACACTGATTATACTTATAATATTGCATAACTTGTAAGCAAGGCTTAGAAGAAAGTTACAGAGGTAAGTTGTCATGCTTTTTCCATATCCTTTCTACCTTCTTGTTTTTGAGTAGCTCTAATGCTTTACAAAAGTGATACCTTGTTTTACTTGGCACTATAATGTCATCAATGTATCCATATGATGCAGCAAAAAATGGGTTAGCAAATTTTTCTTTATATTCTTTAATTAACGTTTGCTGATCTTTTTCGTGTCGAAATATAATCTCAACTGCACTTTCAGGGCCCATCACAGCTATTTCAGCAGTTGGCCAGGCATAATTTATATCACCTTTTAGATGTTTCGAATTCATAACAATGTATGCACCACCATACGCTTTTCTAGTGATAAGGCTAATTTTCGGCACGGTCGCTTCAGCGTAAGCGTAAAGCAGTTTCGCTCCGTGTTGTATTATATTATTGTATTCTTGATTTGTACCCGGCAAAAATCCTGGAACATCAATAAGTGTGATGATCGGAATGTTAAATGCGTCACAAAACCTTACAAACCTCGCAGCTTTTCTTGAAGAATCAATATCCAAACATCCTGCAAGGTGCATAGGTTGATTTGCAACAATACCGACAGTATTTCCTCCAATTCTACCAAAACCAGTTATGATATTACGAGCAAAATCAGGTTTCAGTTCAAAGAAATTCCTTTCATCACAAACTTTTTCAATGAGTTCATACATATCATAAGGAGTATTAGGATTGGTAGGAATTAGAGTGTTTAAGGATTCATCAATGTCGTCAACATCATTACAGATTGGTGCAGATTTTGGTGATTCTTGATTATTTGCTGGTAAGAAAGTAAAGAATTCACGCATTTTTAGCAGCATTTCAACATCATTATTGAATGCAAAATCCGCTACTCCTGTTTTGCCTGTATGAATTTTTGCTCCACCGAGGTCTTCGAAACTTACATCTTCGTAGGTAACCTTTTTTACTACATCTGGCCCGGTTATAAACATATATGAACTGTTTTTCACCATGAAAGTAAAGTCAGTTAATGCTGGGGAATAAACTGCACCTCCTGCACATGGGCCCATAATTAAAGAAATTTGTGGTATAACACCCGATGCATTTACGTTTCTTTGAAAAATTTCTCCATAACCAGCAAGAGAATTTACTCCTTCCTGAATTCTGGCTCCACCAGAATCATTTAGTCCGATAATTGGAACTCTGGCATTAATTGCCATATCCATAATTTTGCATATTTTTTTTGCATGTGACGCACCAAGTGAACCACCAAAGACAGTAAAATCCTGAGAATAAACAAAAACTTTTCTGCCATAAATAGTACCATGACCAATCACTACCCCATCACCTAAAAAATTAGCATTTTGCATGCCAAAATCATTTGCATGATGTTTTACGAATTTATCGTATTCTGCAAAAGAACTTTCATCGAGCAATATACTGAGCCTTTCTCTAGCAGTTAATTTCCCTTTTTCATGTTGTTTGGTAATCCTGTCAGAACCGCCTCCTTTTTCAGCTTCTAGTGCTTTGGTTTTTAGATTTTCTAGTATTTTAAAGTCTTGCATACAATAAAGTAGTTTTCAAATTAGTTGTAGACTTTATTAAGTTTACAAACCCTACTAACTATACACATACACTATTGCTATATGCAACAATGTATGTATGATAATTGTTAATGCTCTGGTGATTCATGGTCACTACTTTGAAAATGTTGCGATGTGTCAACTCTTTTCATATTAGAAAGAGGTGGACTAACTGCACTGCTTTTCGTTTGTGCAAAACTTTTAGCAGCTTCAACAACCTTGCTTATACGAGGTTCTTTTTCTAGCTCTTTTAGGTACTTTGAGAAGATTTCACAACTTTTGTCATCCATATGTACCATTATTTTACCAAAACTTTCAGCTTTTTCAGAAGATAAAATCATTTCGATCTTTTCATCGCCTACCCTAAAGGTCATTTTTACTTTGCCTTGCATATCATGATATTGCCAGCTTTTTATTCAGATTAGATTATCTCCTTCTCCTATTCGCAATGCACCATATTCTAAGTCCTTAAATTCCGGGGAGTTCATAAATTTTGCAGGAGTGATCACACTTTTTTCTGGACACTGTACATAATAAAATTTATTATCTCTTTCTACTACAATTCCTTTTTTTTTGTCATTTTCAATACTATCACTTACAATTTGTTTTAGACGTGACAAATATTCGCCGCGTTCTTTCAGTATATCTTCTGGCAATAATCTCCGAACTTCTTGGCTCACATCAGTGCCTGTTGAAACTAGATTAAACATTTCTAACATAAGAGGCCGTAGTTTTTCTTTTCCAGTCTCAGTAACATTTTTATCTTGCTCCATGAGGTGGTATAAGATCAGTATCGAATAATCTATTATTGATGACTTTTTTCTCCTTGGAATACATCAACACTAAACATGACCTTGTGCTTTTTTGCATCGTCTATAGATTTTTGAAGTCTCTTTGCTATGTTTTCGATAGCTTCATCATTAGGTAAGTGTTCAGGCAATGGCGTCAACTTAAGGAAAAATATCAGCGATAGTATATAAAATTTCTCTCTAAACTTTTTATCATTAAATTATCCAAAGAGTGCAAGGGACAGCACTTTTGTTTCTATTTTATTGCAACAAAAAAGTTTAAAATGTGTCTTTTTTAGGTGAGGCATGCAAAAAGGAAAAGATCTTATCTTACAAATTAAAAATGCAATATACTCGAAAACTTTTCAGAAAATCCATTGTGTTGAGTTTTACACGAACAAGAAAACTTCCTTTTTCGACAGTATTTTCTATGATTT
>NZ_JAPQLN010000028.1:0-4813 GCF_028981745.1 Wolbachia endosymbiont of Drosophila tristis
ATTAATAAATTTAATTCTATTGAAAATAGCTAAAGCATTGAAATTCTTGAATTTTAGCCGGATTAGTGAGTGGTAGTGAAATTTCTTTTACTCAAATTTAGGTATTCACTGACCGTTCTTGTTATAAATACCAGAATAATAAGCTACTGATATTCTCCACCTTTTTTATCTTTAATCCATCATAGCTAGCGATGCAACAAAGCCGGCTGGATTCCAGTGTCAAGCACTGGAATGACACCATTTGCTGTGCAGTTTACCTTCAAAAATGAATGTTCGTACAGCTATGGAATAAATCGCGGTATGACGGTTCGCAGCGGTATAGTAACTCGTCACCCCGCTATTTGTTAGCGGCTGAGATACCGCGGCGGTATGACGTAGAAGCTATACTTTTATACTCACCAACTCAGTATCCAATCTGGATCCAAGTAGTCAAGCTATTCGGATGACACCCTCATAAAGTGAAATGAGATCCCGCTAACACGTAGCGGGATGACGGGAAAAGAGGTACTGGGAGACATCCTTCCTGGTAGACCCAAATCACAATGTTCGCACAGTTGTGCGTCACGCGCTGCCGAACACTGTATGGTTATACAAGAAAAATTAAGGCTTAAAAGGAATTTTAAGTATCAGGACTCAAGGTTTTTATTCCTTCTTAATAAAACATAAAAAGCCCCTTTACCACCATGTTTTTTCGTAGCTTGTTGGTAGTATAGAACCATATGCTGGATTTTAGTGTCATTTAACCATTTATTTAAGTTACTCTTTATAGTGTCTGTTTTGTTTGTTGCACTGCCGTATCCCGTAATTACCAATAAACATCTATTTCCTGCTCGATAATTTTTGATAATAAAATCTATCAATTTACAGTAAGCATCCTCTATATTATAGCCATGCAAATCGAGCTTATCGCTTATAAAATATTTACCCCTATCAACTTTTGATTTTGTGTTTTGGTCAAGACAAAATGATGAGTTACTATTATTGGTATTAAGAAAATTCCCTTGTAAGTCGGAGGTACCTTTATCAACCATAGACTTTATATTTACTTTATGATCAACTTTCAAAGTAACTTTTCCACATTTTATTGGCTTAACATTTTTTTGCCAATCCAACTCATCGTCCGACATAAACGCATTAATCGAATTGTATAATTTTACAACAATATTCAAACATAGTAAAATGTTGCTTATTCTATAAAAACCCGATTTTCAATAATACGATGAAATCGTCAAAAACTAATGAGAATTTTTGGCTGTATGGAAAGCACACCTGCATGTCAGCACTGAAGAATAAAAATAGGCGGTGTATAGAACTGTTAGTAACAGAAAATTTCTATAGAGAACACGAAAAAGAAATTAAGCAATATGCAAATAGTAAGGGCATTAAAGTTCGATTAGTAGAAAACAAAATACTTAATGACGTTTTACCCAAAGGTGCTAACCATCAAGGAATTGCTTTAAATGTTGCCCCTATTCTTTATAACTTAAGCATCGAAGAAGTAGCTGAAAGCTCAAACGACAGTTCTACTATAGTCATTTTAGATCAAGTCACTGACACGCACAATATTGGATCAATTTTAAGAACTTCAGCTTGTTTTAATGTCGACGCATTGGTTTTACCACATAACCATTCACCGAGTGAAAATGCATCTATTGCAAAAGCAGCAAGTGGGGCTTTAGATATTGTTCCGCTAATATACGTTACAAATATAGTAAAAACTATGCAGTATTTAAAAAAGGTCGGCTACTGGTGTTACGGGTTTGATTGCAATGCTAAAGAAAATATAGATGAAATAAAGAGTTTTGAGAAAAAAAGAGTAATTATTTTTGGTTCTGAAGAGAAAGGAATGCGGAGGTTAGTTAAAGAAAATTGTGATTATCTTTTAAAAATCCCAATGTCAAATGCAATTAACAGTTTAAATGTTTCAAACGCAGCAGCAATAGGCCTATATTCTATTTATATTAAAACAAATGCCAGCGCATAGCTGTTTATAATAAAAACACTTGATAAAAATATGGTTTTATATTATAATGTGTTAAGTAATGGATAAAAGGAGTTATATTATGTCTTATATGAGAAATGAACAGGATATTCGCTCTCAAGGCGTTTATTATAGTGCTGGGCTTAGAAGTTACCTAACTAAAGTATATAATTACATGGCTTTAGCTCTGGGCGTCACAGGGCTTGTTGCATTTTTAACAGTATTTTCTGGTCTTTTTCAAGTAATTTATTCTAATCCCGTTCTATCGCTTGTGGTAATGTTATCTCCGGTTGCATTGGTGTTCTACATGTCTTATAGAATTCAACACCTAAGTGCTCAGTCTGCCGTTACTATATTTTTCTCGTTCTCAGTGTTAATGGGGCTTTCCTTATCTTATGTTTTTATAGTTTATACTGCAGAAAATATAGCAAGGGCGTTTTTCATTACATCAATCATGTTTGGCTCTATGGCTTTATATGGCAATACTACAAAAAGAGATCTTACAAGTATGGGCTCTTTCTTGATTATGGGAGTTTGGGGGTTAATCATTGCGTCTATAGTAAATTTATTTCTTGGAAGTAGTCCTCTCCACTTTGCAATATCGTTCATATCAGTAATAGTCTTTACCTTAATGACTGCGTATGATGCTCAAAGAATCAAGGACGTTTATTATAAACATAATGACGGATCAGAAGTTGCTACTACTAAATTGGCAATACTCGGTGCAACTAATCTTTATTTTGACTTTATTAATATATTTCTCAATCTACTCAGGTTACTTAACTTGTTCAACAATAGGGATTAGATGTTTTCCTTTTTAAGGAAAGGCAGTAAGAATTCTATAGTTTTCTTTTTAGTATCTTTAGTTGTGTCGATGATATGTCTTGCATATGCATCGGTACCTCTATATAGCATTTTCTGTAAAGCTACTGGGTATGGTGGCACAATAAGAAAAGTAACTAACACAACAACAAATATAACTAACCAAAAGATCAGGGTCCATTTCAATGCTGATATAATGTCCGATCTACCTTGGGAGTTTAAATCAGAAACTAACTACGTTGACGTAAACATAGGAGAACAAAGTTTAGCGTTTTATTACGCAAAAAATCTATCTGATCAGCCTTCATTTGGTATGGCGGTGTATAATGTTACGCCTTTCAAAGCAGGTAAGTATTTCAATAAAGTTGCATGCTTTTGTTTTGAAGAGCAAATGTTGCTACCAAAACAAAAAGCAGCTATGCCCGTATCTTTCTATATAGATCCTGAGATAATGCTTGATAGTAATACAAAAGATTTGGGCGAAATAACACTATCATACACGTTCTTTAAGCTTAAGTAACAGAATGTTTGCAACCCGTGTCATTTCAGTAATCAATAGGGTGTCATCCAAGTAGCTGACACTGGAATGACAGGAGGTAACGCAAGAAGTCTATTGATTGTGAAAACAATAACTTTGCAAAATATTAATTGTTAGATAACATAATCAAAGTTTTTATCTTAATATTCATCATGGTTAGAGCTATACAAATTAAAAAAACTGGGGGACCAGAAGTATTAGAATTTGTAGATAAGAGTATAGGTGAGCCAAAAGGCGAGGAAGTTTTAGTACGTCACACAACTATCGGCTTAAATCGTTATGATTTAGAGCACAGAAAAGGTACGCGCAAAATTAAAAATTTACCATCAGTGCTTGGGGTAGAAGCAGTGGGAGTTATTGAAAAGCTTGGTAAAAAAATCAGTGATGGATTGAAGGTTGGAGACAGAGTTGGATATTGCACAGCTCCTCCAGGGGCATATTGTGAAAAGCGCATTATACACCAGAAATATCTGATAAAAATTCCAGATGACATATCTGATGAAGTTGCTGCTGCAGTGCTGTTTAAAGGTATGACAGCTCACTATTTAGTTAATCAATCTTATAAAGTTAGGCCTGGTGCTTTCGTGCTAGTTCATGGGGCTAATGGTGGTTTAGGACAAATAATATGCCAATGGGCAAAGGATAAAAAAGGTGTAGTGATAGGTTCTGTAAGCTCTGATGAAAAAATGAAGATAGCTTTACAAAGTGGCTGCACATACGCAATAAACTACAATGATAAAGACTTCGTTTCTAAAGTTATGGAGATTACGCAAAACAGAGGAGTAGGTGCAGTGTATGACCCTATAGGTTACGCTACAAGCAAGCTTTCTTTTGAATCTTTAGGCAGGTTCGGCATATACGTTTCCTATGGGCAGATATCAGGTAACGCTCCTATTAGTTTTTCTTTACTTAGTTCACGTTCGTTATTTGCAACTGGAACCTCAATATACCATTATAAGCATGATAGATTCACATTAGTGCTTACCACAATGGAAATCTTCGAGATGATAAGAAAAAAACTTTTAACTGTACGGATCAATAAAAAATATAAATTTGATGAAATAATTCAAGCACATCGTGATATGGAAAATAGAAAAGCGAGTGGGTTAAATATTATCAAAATCTCTTAAATAAATTAGTAATTTAAACTAACCATTCATTAAGTCATATCAACTAGAACTTCACATATTTAATTCTCCTTTTGGGGGAATTAAAAGCATATAGCTAAACTGACTTAGATTTACCGACAACCGTCATCCCGCTACGTGTTAGCGGAATCTATACCGCGAATAGACTTCTTGCATAACCCAAATTAAGTAGAAAAAGGTATCATCCGAGTAACTGACACTGGTTCCTTTATGACGGTAGTAGCCCCCCTTCTCCTGTCATTCCAGTGCTCCCTTTCTTGTCATCCAAGTAGCTGACACTGGGATGGCTTTGTTGCATCGCTCTTCGGATAGTAGGTAACGCAC
>NZ_JAPQLN010000029.1:0-8624 GCF_028981745.1 Wolbachia endosymbiont of Drosophila tristis
TTTACTTGTTTCCGGACAACCTCTGAAACGCTATAAAAAATTTCCTGATAATCTCTCGCATATAACACAAAGTTGGGATACTGCGGTTTCAACAAGTAACATGAGCAACTTTAGTGTCTGCACCACCTGGGCAAAAATAGATAATAAATTCTATTTACTCGACGTATATCGCGCAAAGCTTGAGTATCCAAAGCTTAAAGAACAGGTTTTGTCACTAGCTGCAAGATGGACGCCACACGCAATTTTAATCGAAGCAAAAACAAGTGGTCAACAATTGGTGCAAGAGCTAAAGACAAACAGTGATTTACCGATTATTGAAATAGTGCCACATGATGACAAGCTCACTCGATTTCATCAAATTGTTCCGATTATAGAGTCTGGCAAGGTTTTTCTGCCACATCAAGCAGTATGGCTGAACGATTTTGAGTATGAGATTTTAATGTTTCCTGAAACGCGCCACGACGACCAAGTGGACAGTACCGTGCAATATTTGCAGTGGGTGAGAAACAGTACCTCTAGGGTTACGGCTGTACGGGCATTGTGATTTGAGAGCAATTTCCACAAGGGAGGATGTCATCCCAGCGCTCCTTTTTTTGTCATGCAAGTAGCTGACACTGGAATCTAGCTTCTCGTTGCTGCTGCGATCATATACTATTGTAATGAGCCTTCAAAGTCACTTAAAAATAGCAACGTCCAAGGGTTTTCTGAAAAGGTCCCACAACCCGGTTCGTAAAATTCACAAGAACCATTAAAATATTTTTTTACTTTTCATTGTATATTTCTCAACATATTATCTTTAAGTACTAAAATAATTAACAATATGGCATTATTAATAGTTGAATCACCTGCGAAAGCAAAGACAATAGGTAAATATTTGAGTAAAGAGTTCAAAGTAGCTGCATCCTTTGGACATGTGAGGGATCTTCCAGCAAAAAACGGTTCTGTCGATCCGGATAATGATTTTACTATAAAGTATGAAACCATTGAAAAAGCAGAAAAGTATATAAAAGAGCTAGTAAAAGCCGCAAGCAAAACATCAGATATATATCTTGCAACAGACCCAGACAGAGAAGGGGAAGCAATGGCTTGGCATGTGATAGAGACATTAAAAGAAAAGAAAGCAATCAGTAATGAAAACAACATTTATAGAGTAGTCTTTAATGAGATAACAAAAAGAGCAGTACAAGAAGCAATAAAAAATCCACGTGAAATTAATATGGATTTAGTGCGTGCACAACAAGCACGTAGAGCTTTGGATTATCTAGTTGGATTTAGTTTGTCACCACTGCTGTGGACAAAATTGTCGGGAAGCAAGTCTGCAGGGCGAGTGCAGTCTGTTGCATTAAAGATTATATGCGAACGAGAAGATGAAATTAGTAAATTTATAACACAGGAGTATTGGAGCATAAAAGCAGAAATGCAAAATAGCAAAGATGAGGCTTTTTTTGCTATGCTAAGCCACTATGACAATAAAAAGCTAGAAAAATTTGATATTAAGAATGAAGAAGAAGCAAAGAACTTAGTCAGGGAGATTGAATCAAGGCAATATGCTGTAAGCACAGTAGAACGCAAGCAAGTTAAGAGAAACCCGCTTCCTCCGTTTATTACTTCAAGTCTTCAGCAAGATGCAGTGAATAAACTGTATTTTAATGTGAAAAGTGTTATGCGCATAGCGCAAAATTTATATGAAGGTATCGATATTGGTGGTGAAACTGTAGGGTTGATAACTTACATGCGTACAGATGGGTTTCATATTGCAGATGAGGCTATAAACTCAATTAGAGGGTCAATTAAGTCATTATATGGTGATAAATATTTACCGCAGTCTCCTCGTAAATATGTAAAAAAGGTCAAAAATGCTCAAGAAGCACATGAAGCAATTCGTCCAACTGATATCAATAGAACGCCGGGTAGTATTAAGGATTACTTAACGCCAGAGCAATTTAAATTGTATGATTTAATCTGGAAAAGGACCATTGCAAGTCAAATGGAGTCGGCGATTCTTGATCAAGTGGTAGTCGAAATTAGTTCTACTGACCAGAAAGTAATTCTGCGAGCAAGTGGATCAAGTATATTCTTTGATGGTTTTTATAGAGTCTACCAAGATAACATAGAAGCCGAAAATGAAGGCCTGCTACCTGCCATGAAGGAAGGGGAAGCGTGTAAGCTGATTTCAGTTGAGCCAAAACAACACTTCACTCAACCGCCACCTCGTTATAGTGAAGCAAGTATCGTAAAAAAAATGGAAGAAATCGGTATAGGTCGACCATCAACTTATGCAACAATTATTTCGGTATTACAAGATCGTGAGTACGTTTCATTGGATAGCAAAAGGTTTATTCCAAGCAGCCGCGGTAAAATCGTTACTATATTTTTAGAAACTTTTTTTCAGCGTTGTGTAGAGTATGATTTCACAGCACAAATGGAAGAGAAGCTTGATTTAATTTCAAATGGACATGCAGATTGGAAAAAAGAATTGGGCCACTTTTGGGTGCCATTTTTTGGTCATGTAAACTCTGTCAAGCAAATGACGCATGATGAAGTTTTCAGCGGCATTCACGATTTGGTAATCGATTGGTTTTGTTCAGAAGAAGGAAGAAAAGAGGTGAATACGAAATGCCCTGCTTGCTTAGGTGGCATATTGAAATTGAACTTTGGAAAAGCCGGGGTGTTCCTTGGATGTTCTAACTATCCTGAATGCAACCATACAAAAGAAATTACAGGTAGTAACGACAATTCAGAATATCCAAAAAGTTTAGGTATAGATGATATAACAAACCAAGAAGTGATGATCAAAAAGGGTCCTTTTGGACTTTATCTGGAGTGTAATAACGAGTTAAAAAAGAAAAAAACGGTTTCCATACCAAAAGATATAAATGTTAATGAGATTGATCTGAGCACCGCTACTCAGTTACTTTCCTTGCCAAAAGTAATCGGAGAACACCCTGAAACCGGAAAGGAAGTAAAAATAGGCCTTGGGCGATTTGGGTACTATATTTTCTATGATGGTAGATACTTTTCTCTTAAGAAAAGCTCCAAAGAGGTGCTGAATACAGAATTGAGCGAAGCTGTACAAATTATTGCAAACAGTCCACGCAAAGAGTTAAAATCTCTCGGGGTTAATGAAAAGGGAAAAGAAGTTTTTATCTGCAACGGTAGGTACGGATTCTATATAAAATGCGGTAAAACAAACGTTGCTTTGGGCAAGAGTGCAGATATTGAGAGTATAGATCTGGAGAAGGCTTTAGAGTTGATTAAGGGTAAGAAATAGACTTCTTGCATAACCATATGCTCTTTATTGTCATTCCAGCGCGTGACGCTGGAATCTAGAAAAAAAGAACCTGGATGCCAGTGTCTGGGCACTGGCATGACACCCTTTCTGGTAGAGGTTGCTCTCAAATCACAACGTGCATACAACTGCAGCAGTATGATGTTTTATTTATTATAGCTATAACACTGAAGTTTACAATCAGAACAAACCACTTGGCCACGTGGAACTGATTTCAGTTTATCAGTTGAAACTTGATTTGAGCAGAATATGCATTTTATTGTGTTGCTTGGAGTAAGTGAGTTATCAACAGCAATTCTATCATCAAAAACAAAACATTCTCCTTTCCAATTACCATTTTTATTATAAGTTTTTTCAAGGTAAGAAAGAATGCCGCCTTTAAGATGGTAAACATCACTAAATCCAAGGCTTTTCATATATGCTGTAGATTTTTCGCATCTAATCCCACCAGTGCAGTACATAGCCACTTTCAGGTCTTTACTCTCAGAAAATGACTCTGTCCACTGAGGAAACTCACGGAAACATTGTGTGTGTGGATTAATTGCATTCTTAAACTTGCCTAATTTCACTTCATACTCGTTTCGTGTATCTATTACTAAAACGTCAGGTTGAGAAGTAAAATCATCCCAATGCTCTGGATCAACATATTTACCCCTAAGGGAAATATCAAGATTGCTTACACCAAGATTCACAATCTCTCTTTTTAATTTTACCTTCATCTTGCTAAATGGTTGATATTCTGCTGCACTCTCTTTCCATGTAAGGTCCCTTAGCCTATAATCAGAACGTAGAAAATCGAATATTTTATCAATTGCGTTTCTTTCACCAGATATTGTTGCATTAACACCCTCTTCTGCAAGGAGTATAGTGCCCTTTAACTCAACGTTGTTGCATGCAGCTTTTATTTCGTCTTTCATGTCATAATAATTAGAGAGTTCTACAAAGTGATAGAAAGTTGCAATGACGAAGCTCATGATTATTCACTTATCAACTAAAAACATGATATACAAAATTATAAAGATATTCAATAGTACGGCTGTTAATTACTGGATATCTTCAGTTTTTACATATAACATTTTAATATAAAATATAGATTCAAATTAATGTTTTTAAGAGTATTTAAAAATATATTCTTATTTTTAGTAAGCATATTATTCGTCTGCCCAATATTATCATTAATATCAATCTTATTTACAGATTCAGCGAATTCCGAATGGGTAATCAGTACACTTTTTCCTGAATATATACTGAGTACGTTAATTTTGATGGTAGGAGTAGGGGGAATATCTTTCATATTTGGAGTAATTCCAGCTTGGCTCACCACATTTTTTTCATTTCCTGGAAGTAAAATTTTTGAGATTGCTTTGTTCTTTCCGATATCGATTCCTGGATATATAGTAGCGTTCGTCTATGTAAATACGCTAGAGTTTTCAGGTCCGGTGCAGAGCTTATTAAGAGACATTTTAGATTGGAGCAAAGGTGACTATTGGTTTCCTGAAATAAAATCCCTAGGTGGTGGAATATTAGTAATGGGATTCAGCCTATATCCATACGTTTATATGTTAGTTCGCTCAAGTCTAAAGAATGTTAGTAACTCAGTCACTATTGCGTCAACGCTTGGGTTCTCCTCATTGAAGAGCCTGTTTTCTGTTATCATACCCTCCATACGCCCATCAATTATAGCTGGGTTGTCTTTGGTACTAATGGAAGTAATTACAGATTTCGGCACACCACAGTTTCTTGCTATCGATACTTTTACGACAGGAATATATCGCACCTGGTTTTTACTGCATGACAAATATTCAACTACTGTTTTAGCAGTTGCAGAATTAATTTTCGTTGTGATAGTAATAGCTATCGAAAAAAAACTACAAAAAAAAGGAATATCTTACTCTTCAATCAATACCAATTCGGACTATCACAACAAACGGAGTATAAGTGGCGCTATGCCGTTGATCTTTGCTTATCTTATGTGTGTATTGCCGATCTTAATAGGTTTTATTTTGCCAATGATTCCGCTCATATATTGGAGCATAGAGAAGGGGTTTTTCATATACGAAGCAAGATTCTATAACATAATAGCAAATAGCATTAGTTTATCATTTATCACCGCATTAATCTCAATTAGCATTGCAATAATGATTGGATATACGGCGCGTAAAAATAAGGTAATCAACAATATAGCGCGTCTCATTTCTTTAGGCTACGCAATTCCAAATGCAATTATCGCAATTAGTATAATAATATTTTTAAGCAGAATATCCTCTTTCATTACTCAATATGTTGTGGAAATTAGCTTGGTAGGAACTATTGGCGCATTAGTTTACTCATATTTATTTCGTTTTTTTGCTATATCTTTCAAGGCGGTAGAGTCAGGGCTCAAAAAAACACCAAATGAAATTGAGTGGACTGCATATACTATGGGTCATGGACCTATTTCCACATGTTTGAATGTTCATATCCCTCTCATCAAGAAGAGTATATTATCGGGATTTTTGCTCGTATTTATGGATACTATCAAAGAGCTCACAGCAACACTCATTATAAGACCATTTAATTTTGAAACTATATCAACTAGAATATATGAACTTGTAAGCGATGAGCGCTATAGAGAAGCTGCCCCATTTTCGTTAATAATAGTTATAATAGGCTTAATCTCTACAATAACCTTATTTACACTTGATGATAAGGATAAAAAATAAACGTAACCGTTCACACTTAATTCTTCAATCTCACTAATAGAAAGGCCAGTAAACTTAACAATAGTGTTGACATCAACATTATTAGCCAGCATTGCTTTTGCGACTTCAATTTTCCCTTTCTCTATACCTTTTTGTATACCTTTCTCTTCAGCAAGATCAAGTCTGTATTCAAGAATAGCTTCTTCTTTGCGTAGATCCATTATCCTTTCTTCATAGGCTACTAAATCTTTTTCGTTCCAACGAAACTTGTCTAATTCATCATATGCTAGCTTTATTATTGGCGCTTTTTCTGCTATCTCTTTTAAGTCCTCTTCTGTTGTTTCTTCTGCGTATTTAAAAAAGAAACACCACCTTTCTACTATACTTTCTAACTGCTCTACTTTATTTTTTGCGAATTTAGGCAACTCAATAAAGACAAACTGAAAATCTTTTAAGTAATGGCCGTTAGTTTTTATATCACGTATATTGTGAGTAGAAATATAATCAACTTCTTCAGGAAGTAAGTTACAATTTGATATAGCAATAAAGAAGACTTTCTTTAAATCAATGTAGTTGCCAGATTTATCTAATTGTCTTGAGTAGGCTTTAGCGGCATATAATTGAGCGCGTTTTTCGAAGCCCTTGTCTCTAGCGAGCTGGTTAGGTAAGGAAGTAGTATTGCTACTACTCCCTCCCTTAGAAACGCAGCATGCAGGTTTTCCCACACTACGCTTGAGCCCCTTATCTCAGTCCTTCTTTTCTCGAACCGGCTTGTCCTTCATGATTCCTCAGAAAACATCATTCTTAATGGTGACACCAACAGTAGAGAACCTTCTCTTGAGAAAGAGCTTGCTAACATTTTTGTTTGTTTCACTCTTTCATCCAAATACTTTTTCCATTTTAAGTCAAGTGGATTTGCATCCGCCCTGATTTTAACATGTCGTCTGATAGGTATATCAATCAACCTAAGCAGTCTTAAATACCTTATCTCTTTCGGTTTGTTCTTGCATATGGGTGCAGCAAAGACCCATTGGCGTTGTTTCATTACCTTGAAGTAACGATTCTTTATCCAACGTAATCCTTTACGAGGATGTCTTTTCTTTGCCCATTTCCATAGAGCACACATAATTTCATGGTCTATTTTGTTAAAAGCTCTTTTCGCACACACATGGCTGTAGTAATTTCCCCATCCCCTTAATAGGGAATTGAGCAACTTGATTAGTACGGCCTGAGTGTTCGCTATGTTTGCCTTTATCAATGTACGTGCTTTATTAAGAAGTTTCTTAATACTTTCTTTTGAAGGTTTTATAATTAACTTCTTATTATACCTGCGTACATTACAACCAAGAAAGTCAAACCCTGTTGTAATAGATGTAATTTTTGTTTTCTCTTCGGAAAGGATAAGACCTCTCTCCTGAAGAAAGGACGATACTAGAGGTTTTACTTCATTTTCCAGTACTTCACGTGTGATTCCTGAAATGATAAAGTCATCTGCGTACCTGATTACATTTACTCCACTTCTGATTTTGCTTCTTCTTTTACTGCCAAGTTTACCAAATTGACTTTCCAATGATTTTTCAAGTCCATTTAGGGCTAGATTTGCTAGTATTGGAGAGATGATACTACCTTGTGGGGTACCTGCAGTTGTGGAATACAGAGTTTTTGATTCTAGGAAGCCAGCTTTTAACCAGCTATGAAGAATTTTCTTCTCCATAGGAATATGCTTCATGAGCCATTCATGGTTAATGTTATCAAAACACCCTTTAATATCACCTTTGAGTATCCATTGTAGTTGGTTACGGCTTGCCAGTAACAAGTGACAAGCCACAGTAGCGTCTGCGCAGGATCTTTTTGGTCTAAAACCATAAGAGTGACGATCACTGATCGTTTCAGCTATCGGTTCCAAAGCAAACAAGTATAATGCTTGCATGGCTCTATCTTTTATCGTAGGGATTCCAAGAGGTCTTCTTTTGCCATTAGACTTACTGATGTATATCCGTTTTAGCGGAGAAGGTTTGTATCCTCTTTGTTTTAATAGCTTTATTCCTTGAAATTTTGTGTTGCAAGTTGACCATATTTGACGATCTACACCTGCTGTGTTTTTTCCTTGGTTTTCAGTTACTCTCTTAACCGCCAAAGCTTTGCCGCTAAAAGAGCGTGTGAGAAGGTGTTGTAAAGTTTTCACCTTACCCATCTGCCTTGTTGGACAGCCTTAACAATACGCCTCTGTAGCCTCATAACAACTTTTTGGCATTTCTTCCAGGGTAACTGGTTCCATGCTTCGGAGTTATTGGTAGGTGCACTTACAGTTGTACTTGTAATCATCTGCTTTCCTACCTTAAGTGGTTAACAAAGTTTCTTGTCATGAGGGACCAAATGGAAGTCTGCTCGTTTTCACGCGAATTAATGTTACAAATTCTATCCATTTCGTTACAAAATGGCATTCGCTTTCTCCATTATCCTTTACCTGCACATCCATCAGCATTCCTTGCGGGTTGCCTGCCATATAGGCGAAAATACAGGCTTATCCTGTTCCTTTTGTCATACAATAGTGGGTTAGGTGGCTTCTCTATACCGGTGATTTGCGTACATCCAGAAATGAAAAATGTCACATTACCTTTTGGTCGGAGCTTATCAGCATCTTTAGCTCTTTA
>NZ_JAPQLN010000030.1:0-15285 GCF_028981745.1 Wolbachia endosymbiont of Drosophila tristis
TTTACTTGTTTCCGGACAACCTCTGAAACGCTATAAAAAATTTCCTGATAATCTCTCGCATATAACACAAAGTTGGGATACTGCGGTTTCAACAAGTAACATGAGCAACTTTAGTGTCTGCACCACCTGGGCAAAAATAGATAATAAATTCTATTTACTCGACGTATATCGCGCAAAGCTTGAGTATCCAAAGCTTAAAGAACAGGTTTTGTCACTAGCTGCAAGATGGACGCCACACGCAATTTTAATCGAAGCAAAAACAAGTGGTCAACAATTGGTGCAAGAGCTAAAGACAAACAGTGATTTACCGATTATTGAAATAGTGCCACATGATGACAAGCTCACTCGATTTCATCAAATTGTTCCGATTATAGAGTCTGGCAAGGTTTTTCTGCCACATCAAGCAGTATGGCTGAACGATTTTGAGTATGAGATTTTAATGTTTCCTGAAACGCGCCACGACGACCAAGTGGACAGTACCGTGCAATATTTGCAGTGGGTGAGAAACAGTACCTCCAGGGTTGCAGCTATACGAGCATTGTGATTTGAGTCTACCAGTACTGGGATGACAGCTAGGAGACAACCGTCATCCCGCTACTTATTAGCGGCTGAGATACCGCAGCGGTATGACGGTTCGCGGCGGCATGACAATAAGCTCGTCATTCCGCTACTCGTTAGCGGAATCTATGCTGATATATCGCGGCGGTATGATGTAGGGAAACCTTTCTTGGGTTAGCTATATCAATAGCATTGCTTTAAAAAGAGTGCCCATATTTTCAGTCAACCTTAAGAATTCACTAAAGATCCTATTCTTTTGTTCATCACTTGCGCTTTTCATTAAAGCCTGGGTTCTTTCTTTTATGCCAAAAAGATATAAAAATTCCCTTTGAGTTAAAATCTCACAATCTACATGCTTTAATGGATCTCTTAACGCTTGAAAGTTCACAAGTGCGGTAATATCACTATTACCAACATTCTCAAGAAAATTAGCATACTTATGTTGTTTTATCGATTGCAAAGTGCTCTTATATGCGGGGTATACATAACCGTAATCTACAATCAAAGCAGCTCCTTTATTATTATATATCTTCTTCTCAAGTTTTTTTAATATTTCAACCCCAACTGAACATATTTCCACCACTGCACCATTAAAAAATTTTCCATTTGTCATCTGAGTAGCTGACACTGGAATCCATGATTCTTTTTTTCTGGATTCCAGTGTCACGCACTGGCATGACACCAAGAGACTGCCATCATCTTGTTTTGTCACCATATTTTCATACCACCCCTCATCATGATATACAAACTGATCTATCGGAAGAGCGTCAAAGAACTCATTTGCTAAAAAAATGGTTGGTTGTTCTGGTAGGTTGTCAATATTTTTGTGCCAATTAACATCTAAGCTTTTTAATTTTTCCTTTTGTATCTTCCGTAAAGTAGGGCTTATTTCAACTAAGTGGATCAACATTGAATTAAAAAAGCTGCTGTATTTTTTAGTGACTCTTATTATATCGTGAATGAGTGTTCCTTTGCCTGGCCCAAGTTCAACTAGAGAAAATTTTGATGGCTTTCCTAATTTTTCCCATGTATGCATTATCCAAACTGCAATTACTTCACCAAATAATTGGCTGATCTCAGGTGCGGTAGTAAAATCACCATCCTTACCAAGCGGTAATTTACTTGTATAATAGCCGTATTTTTCATGGTACAAAACGGCATTCATGAAATCACTGATGGATATTGATCCTTGACTTTTGTCAATTAATTCGTGTATATAAGTGAGCATGTTATTAATAAATGTTTAACTATAGCGTGCCATAATATAAAATAGTAGAGTATTTATATATATAGTATAAACTTAAGTTTGTGAGTAATAGTGCTTCAGTTATGGACGACAAAAACACCGATTATGTTGCCCTTATACCTCAAGATGATAGTATTGAATACAAATTTGAAGGAGCTGTCAATTTTATAGAAAACAAGGTTATAAATGCTGATGGGCTAACTTTAGCGGAAGTGTTTCAAGTGCTAGTTCAAATGCTAAATGGTGATCTAGAATTGGTAAAAAAAGTACTAGCATGTGCTAATATTATGGCAAAGCATGGAATGAAGGTAGCAAAAGAGTCGCAATTAAGCAGAGCTGATGTTCGCCGAGCTTTGGAAGGTAGAGAAAGTGTTGTCAATAGACAAGATTTTATAAAGAAACCACCTCTTCCACCTGCTATAAAATCGACCAAAAAGAAAAGTAGAGGTCTTTAAATGGCCGAATCTATAAAAAAATTTACTGTACAATGTGACTTCAAAGGGCAAAGTTCACCTTTTGCAATATATATAGGAAATCCAAAAAGCGATGCTCATCCAATTCATCATCAAGATTCCTGGCTTGTAAAAGAACGTGGAGGGAATATCCCTAATAAAGTAAAAGAAAGTCTACAAAAATTATATAAACTATCTCAAGAAAATGGAGTCTCTTTCTCAGAGTTATGCGCGTATGCCATTACTGTGGTTAGTAATAATGATAAAAAAAGTGACGACAAGGAGTAAGATAGTTTAATCCCTCAATATTTCATTTATAGAGATTTTCGATCTCGTCTTTTCATCCACTTTTTTTACTATGACTGCACAATAGGTTGAAATATTATTTTTAGATGGAATAGACCCTGGTACCACTACAGAATAAGGTGGCACTTCGCCGTAAAATACCTTGCTAGTTTCTCTATCAATAATCTTTGTTGATGCCCCAATAAACACGCCTATGCCAAGGACTGATCCTTCTCTCACTACCACACCCTCGGCCACTTCGCTACGTGCTCCAATAAAGCAATTATCTTCTATAATGACAGGTGAAGCTTGAATAGGCTCAAGAACTCCACCTATTCCCACTCCACCAGAAATATGACAGTTTTTTCCTATTTGCGCACAGCTACCAATCGTTGACCAGGTATCTATCATTGTTCCTGAATCAACATATGCACCAACGTTGATAAAACTTGGCATTAGAACAACATTTGTACCTATATAAGCAGATCGGCGAACAAAACACCCAGGAACTGCTCTAATTTTTAACCGGCGAAATTTCTCCTCATTCCATTCACTAAACTTGTTACCGATCTTATCAAACCAGCAATTGGTATTATCTATTATTTTATTTTCTTCGGTGAGAAAATGTAATAATATTGCTTGCTTTATCCACTTATGTACTACCCATTCTCCACTTGATAGCTTTTCTGCTACTCTAATTTTGCCACTATCAAGGAGCTCAATTACCTCTTTAATTGCTATTCTTGCTGTTTTCTTTAGATTACAGTCATTAAATTTTTCTCTATTTTTCCAAATATCTTTTATCTCACTCTGTGTTTTTTTTAGTTGCAAACCTTCCATTTGTTATATATATATTGATATTAAATTTGTAGCTCGTATCATTTGGGCTTGTTACTACTTATATGTAAGTGCTATGAAAATACAATGTAATAGTTGTACTAAAACTTACTTAGTATCCCCTAAGCAAATTGGCGCGTCTGGAAGAAAGGTAAAATGTACGAACTGCAATCACATATGGCATGAATATCTAGAAGAAGTGTCAAACAAATCGCACTCTGCTAATATACAGGAAAAAAAAGTTAGTGGAAGGAATTTTTTACAAAATCTAGCATTTACCACTCTAGCTTTTGCAACAGCTACAGGGTTATGCGTCGTAATTGCTAACGGCATCTTTCCTAGAGAGATGAACAAAGCATACAAAACGATCAGTTTATACAAGGATTCAATAAGCTATAAATTAGGGTACAAAAAAGAACAAACAGAAAGTCCAAATGTAAAAAAACTTGCTGTAAATAAGTTTTATCAAGACTACCTTTTTTTATCTAATTTAAGATCTAGTTAAATAGGCATACCGATATCGGTCTCTAGCTACTCAGATGGTGCTTAGGGTGACAGAGTTTTGAAAATAAGTTATTTTTTAGCAAAAAAGGCAGCTCATGAGTATTAAAATTGCACCTTCTATACTTTCAGCAGATTTTGCAAAATTAGGGGAAGAAGTAAGAAAAATTAGCGATTTAGGTGTGGATTACATACACATAGACGTTATGGATGGGAATTTCGTTCCAAATATTACAATTGGTCCTAGCGTTGTTTCTGCAATACGTAAATATAGCAATCTTCCTTTTGATGTGCATTTAATGGTCAAATCTCCTGGTAACCACATTGAAAGCTTTATAAATGCTGGTGCTGATATTATCACTGTACATGCAGAAGCAGAGACACACCTTGAGAGGTTGATAAGAAAGATAAAGTCATACAAAAATGTAAACGACGAAAAAAAACCGATTCAAGTTGGAGTTTCAATTGTTCCTTCAACTTCTCCAAGTGTGCTTGAATATATAATACATGAGCTAGATATTGTGCTGATTATGACAGTCAACCCTGGCTTTGGAGGGCAGGAATTCATTCATTCACAGTTGAACAAGATATCTACTATAAAAAAAATGATACAAGAGCGTAACCTTAAAACACAAATTTCAGTAGATGGTGGAATTAACTTTTTTAACGCAGCTGATATAATAAAAGCAGGTGCAGATATTTTAGTTGCGGGATCGGCGATATTCAAGGCTGAAGATATTAAGAAGGCCATAAACTATCTTAAAAATCCATCGTAGTAATCCTATATAGCTAAAGTGGCTTAGGTTTACCTACAATTTGAAAAACAAAAATTCGTCATTCCGCTACTTGTTAGCGGAATCTATGCTGAGATACCGCGGCGGTATGACGTAGAAAACCCTTTCTTGGGTTGTATCCGTTCAGCTAAGCGGTGTGAGAGATGATAGATAAGAGGTTTTGGAAAGGATTGAGACCCCTTTGTTTCCATGTCAAGTATAATGAAATTATCCGTTCAAGTTCCCCACTTCGATTGGGTAAAATATGAATTTTTGCGATAAACGACATAATGCCGTATCTGCTGTTCAGCATGGTTGTTTGTCAGCGGAATGTTTTCTGGGTTATCTAAAAATTTCCACATCATTCTTTCAGATTTCAAAATATTCTTTGCAACTCGAGAAGCTCCAATTGCTTCAGGTAAACGGCTTCAAGTAATACCTTGTACGTTTTCGCAACTTTCTGGCACGTCTGGTAAATCTAAAAACATCTATCTCATTTTTTAGCAAGGCCTTTTTTAGTGCAAATAATTCAGTGGCTACGTTTCTTAAGTAACAGCCCAGAACTTTAACTTCAACTATGTGCTAATCTTTCAAAATCTCTTGATAAATGTGCCCAACAGATTTGCCTATTCTTATCGGCAAAGTAGTTGTATGCTGCGTACCTGTCGTAAGCTATTGCGATTGCAGAACTTACTATTTTGTAAAACCTTCATTCCTCTTGACTCTGTCAATTTTATAAAACTTGCTGTATTACTGGCAAACATCCAGCACCAACCAAGTTTACCTTTGTTATAATGGCTCGTTTCATCGATATGCAGAACTTCACTTTTACTTACTTCTTGCTCGATTTGCTCATATGCTTCTTGGCATTTTTCTGCAACTCTAGCCTCGCTATTTGACACGCTACCAACACTGATGTCCAGGTTGAAAATATTTTTTATAATATTTGCTACTTCTCTTTTCGAGTTCTTGTAAAATCCGCTCAGCGCCGCAATTGTTGACTTAACTTTTGGACCAAATGTATCCGCAGTAACACCTTCTGGTAGCCTGCTACTTTTTCTTTTTCCACACTTGCAACAGCGGCCATTGGTATTCCACAACATAAGCTGGCAAATCAACTTTTTGATGAATGTATGGCTCTTTCGATATCGCAATTTCTCCTCCGCACTCGCAAGAACTCTATTTTCACCACTTCATCTGCTTCCATTTTAGGGCGATACTTTCCTTCATGCCCAATCTGTGCCCCTATTTTCCTGTCACTTTTTTTCTTTTTCTTCTTTAGCTTGTATAACTCTTTTGAGCTCGGTATCGATGAATTTTGTGAATTCAGACCTAGTCTTTCTTTCAATTCAGCATTTTCGATTCTTAGCGCCTTATTCTCAGATCTAAAATTTTCGTTTTCTATCTCTAACCTCTTTATCTCTGCTTTTAGTTGCTCTATCTCTATTTTAAAGCTTTCACAGAGCTTGAGAAGACTAGCTAGTAGATCAGACATATTTACCACACATACTACTTGTGATATTATGTTTTTAGCACTCCTTGTCTACTTTTTATTTTACCGCTCCGCTGAACGGATACCTTTTTTTTACTGTTTGAGTATGTAAGGATTATGACGACCTATCCCAAACCTCAACTATATCCTCACTAAACTCTATTATCTTTGTTTTTTTAAACTGATAACAGTTGTTAATGAATTGAATCCCTAAATCTCCTACAAAAGGAGTGGCATCATTGCCTAAAATTTTACCACTGCGGCATATTATCAACCTGTCGATTAAATTACACTTTAATAGTTCTGTGATTAACACTCCTCCACCTTCAACTAATAATCTTGTTATACCAATTTCTGAAACAAGTTTTAATGCCATGTCCTTTAGGCAAACCTTACCTGCGTTGCTTGAATTAACTACTAAGTAGTTAATGTTTTTTATTTTTTTCTCTACTTCTTTATTTGTGATGACCCAAGTTATTACTTTGTCTGCAGTCTTTGCAATGTTATGCTCTTCCTTTAATCTCCCTTGACTATCTATAATTAGCCTTATTGGCGATCTACTTCCGAGTCCTGGTAATCTGCAAGTTAAGAGTGGATCATCATTAATAAGAGTATTGCTGCCAATCATAATTGCATCATATTTCGTTCTGAGCTCATGCACCCAGTTTCTCGTATTTTCACTTGTTATCCATTTGCTATCGCCTGTAAATGTTGCGATTTTTCCGTCAAGAGTTGTTGCGACTTTGCAAGCTATAAATGGTCTATGTAATTCTTTAGTGGTGAAAAAACCGACATTCAGTTCTTTTGCCTCTTTTTGCATAATACCTTGCTCAACTTCAATTCCTGCTTCTTTCAGAGCTTTCATGCCTCTGCCTGAAACTCTACTATCTGGGTCAATAGTTGCAATTACTACTCTTTTTATGCTAGCTTTTATGATTTTTGCAGTGCAAGGCCCCGTGACTCCGTGATGACAACATGGCTCAAGAGTGATATATATAGTTGCGCCATGAGTTGAATCTTTAGCGTTTTGCAAAGCGACTACCTCCGCATGCGGACGCCCACCAATCCCTGTGTATCCCTCACTAACAATTGTACCATCCTTTACAATAATACACCCGACAGCAGGATTTGGTGCAACATTTCCAAGATTTTTTTCTGCAAGCCTTAATGCAATTGACATGAAATGATCATCAGTCATTAGAAAGAAGTCATTTCGTATGAGGTATCAAAAATTCTTCTGTGCTCGTGTATAGCAAATCTATCTGTCATACCTGAGATATAGTCACATATTATTACTGAACGCTGAGATTCACAAGCGAGTTTGCTCCACTCTGTGGGAAGTAATCCTGGGTTTTCATAAAAACATTGAAAGAGTCCCTGTATTATGCGTTTTGCTTTGTTCATCGTTCTACTCAGTTTATAGCTTCTGTATATTTTCTCCATGTTGAATCTTTTCATTTCTTTTGTAGCATTCGCAACTTCTGGTGAAAATGTGACTAGCATTTTATTTAGACTTCTTACGTCTTCTACGCTTTTTATTTTGTGATCTTCAATATTTCTTTCAGTCTGAGAAACAACATCACTTATCATAGTTCCTATAGTTCCACTCAGTGATTCATGTATGAGTTTGCTCTGAGGCAATTCTGAATATCTGCTCCTTATGTCTTTAAACATTTTTTCAATTAAAGGAACATTCAGCAAATCTTCGATGGTTACTAAATTCGCCCTGAGTGCATCATCAAGATCGTGAACACTGTAAGCAATATCATCGGCAATTGAAGCAACTTGCGCTTCAATGCTTGAAAATTCTTCAAGTTTTAGATCATATTTTTTGTTGTATTCTAATAACAGCTGATTATTTGTAGAAGACTCCGCGTTTTGACCAAGCAAGGGACCGTTATGTTTTGCAACTCCTTCAATCACCTCCCAACTTAGATTCATACCATCAAAATCAGCATGTTTTTGTTCGAGGTAAGTTAAAATCCTTATAGCTTGAACATTATGATCAAACTCATACTTCTCGTTATCAAGATTCAAATCTTGAACTGATTTCTTTAGAGCATCTTCACCTGCATGACCAAATGGAGGATGACCAAGATCATGTGCGAGCGCTATGCATTCAGTGATATCCTCATTTAAGCCAAGTCTACGCGCAATGGACCTTGCAATTTGTGCAACTTCAAGGCTATGAGTAAGCCGAGTGCGATAGTAGTCGTGCTCATAATTGATAAAAACTTGTGTTTTGTACTCCAATTTTCTAAACGCATTAGAGTGAATGATACGGTCCCTATCACGCTGAAAGCAGCTGCGATTCTCATCTTCTGGCTCTTTGAAGTATCTCCCTTTTGTTTTGCTTGGAAAACATGCATAATTTAATAGAAAGTTATTGTTTGACATGTAAAATTTCTACTATAATAAGTTATCAATAATAAACGGTGGTTACTATGTCAACAAATTACAACATCAACTTAACTGATAATGCACTAAAAAAAATCCACTCTCTTGCAGAGCAGGAAGGGGATAAGAGTTCCATTTTACGGGTTGCAGTTTCAGGTGGTGGATGTTCTGGCTTCAAATACAATTTTCTTATGGATCAAATGAATAAAAATCTATCTTTGGATGATGAAGACGATGATTACGATGATGAGTTTGATGACGAAGACGAAGATGATGACTATGAAGAAAGTGAGGACTATAGAAGCCACTCCAGTTTTAGCGAAAAAGGTAAAGATATAGTAATTAATGATGAAAATGGAAACCCTGTATTAATGGTTGATAATTGTTCAGCAAAATTTTTAAATAACTCAGTTATAGATTATACTGAGGATCTCAGTGGTTCTGGTTTTCAAATAAAGAATGCCTTTGCTAAGTCTCAATGTGGTTGTGGTAACAGTTTTTCGGTTTAATTATTACTAAAACTTAGATGCCTTCTGGATCTTTTAAACATGGGTGGTAATGTAGCACTAGAACTAACTTCCGTAGATAAAAGCTTCAAGAACAATTCTGCTGTTGTAAAGGATATCAACTTAAGTGTCACAAGAGGGCAAGTAGTAGCGCTGATTGGCGATTCAGGTGCAGGGAAAACAACTATATTGCAAATCGCAGGCTTGTTGGACAAGCCAACTTCAGGTATAGTTACGATAGATGGAATAAATTGCACACAAGCCAGTAATAAGCATAAAACTCATGTAAGAAGAAATTTTCTTAGTTTTGTTTATCAATTTCACTATTTGTTACAAGAGTTATCGGTGTTGGAAAATATTATGCTTCCTCAACTCATTGCAGGAAAAAGCAAAGCTGAAGCAAAAAAAAATTCGCAAGCAATGTTGGAAAAATTTGGTCTGGAAAACAAAGCAAGTAGCATGGTATCTGAAGTTTCGGGTGGGGAAAGGCAGAGAGTTGCAATTGCAAGAAGCATTGTAAATTCTCCAAAGCTTTTACTTGCAGATGAGCCAACAGGAAACTTAGATCCAACAAATTCTTTTAACGTGTTTTTACTGCTACATTCATACGTAAAGGAAAATAACAGCTCTATGCTTATAGTAACACACAATCATCTCCTTGCAGAAAAGGCAGACTGCATTTTCCAATTGAGAGATCGATCATTAGTGAAGTTGTGAATAGGAAAAATAGCACAATTTCTATGCCTTATACTTATCTAACCAATGATCATTAACAGAGTACAACTCGCATGAAATGCTTTCATTGCTTTTTATACACGGACTTTTTAACTTACGCTGTTTACTTAGGGAACACCCCGATAACATAAACACAGCTAAAACAAAAAATAATAGCTTTTTAAACATAACAAAACCTTTTCATTTATATTACTACACTCATTTCTCTTGTTTGTAAAGATTAGGCATATTCTTTTACCCTTACCTCTTTTTTGACCTTTTGAAAAGAAATAGTTGCACTATTCAAGCGCAGTTTTATATAATTGTCCACGATTTGAGTCACTTCCTCTTCTTTATCCTTTAGAAAGTGATTAGTATCATCTATTATATAGTATTTCATGTGATCACTTCTTACTGAATTTATCAACCTTTTTGCTAATTCTGTTACATCGCTTTCTTCTGAGATTGTATCATTACTGCTTTGTATTATAAGCCCAGAAACTGGACAGGGAGAAAGAAAAGAAAAATCGTACTTAGTTACCGGAAGAGAAAGAGCAATAAAACCCACTATCTCAGGGCGGCGCATTGTTAGCTGCATAGCCACCCATGCTCCAAAAGAAAAACCAGCGATCCAAATTGGAACATTGCTAGGATTATGTTCCTGAAGCCAATCAATGGCTACCGCAGCGTCAGTTAATTCTCCTATACCCTTATCAAAAGTTCCGGTAGATTTTCCCACACCACGAAAGTTAATTTTCAATGCAGAAAAATTGTTATCGATAAAAGACGTATATGTACTATGTACAATTTTACTATCCATATTACCACCATATTGAGGATGATGATGTAAAACCAGCACAACCGGCGCGTTGGCATCTTTGCTTTGGTGGTATTCACCTTCCATCTTTCTTGTTGCATTATTCAAAAAAACTTCAACCATGGTAACCCCTAATAAGAACACGCTTGACAAGTATTAATGACGTGAGTTATTCATTATGTATTAATTTCGCTGTTTTTGCAATAAATTTTTTATCGTGTTAAAGCTAACGTACATAGTTATGGCTATAGTTGATGGTAAACTTATTTAAGTGACAGATGAGTCCATTCTCTTTAGAAAATAGTGGTTGCGTATATGCTGATTACAATGCAACTGCTCCAATTAGTGAAAATGTAAAAAAAAGTATATTTGAGGTCTTGTTAAAACAAACGCTCAATCCATCATCACTACATAAAAGAGGACAAGAAGCGAGGAAGATTCTTCAGGATGCAAGAGATAACGTACGTGGTGCTATTGGCGTCTCAAGTGATAAAGAAATAGTTTTTACGTCTGGTGCAACTGAAGCGAATAACCTTGTTATGAGAGGAATAGCAGGCTACCTGCATATAATTTCAGCTATAGAGCATCCTTCAATTCTTAATTCTGCATGTAATCCATATATAATACCTGTTAATCAGGAGGGCATTGTTGACTTTTTAGAGCTAGAAAAAATTCTAAGCGAACTTAAAGGAAACAAAGCAATAGTTTCAGTTATGATGGCAAATAACGAAACCGGAGTGATTCAACCTATTGAGGAAATAGCTGAAATAGCCCACAAATTTGGAGCAATTTGCCACACTGACACTGCTCAAAGTGTTGGGAAAATTAAAGTTAATATGGAAGATTTAGGAGTGGATTTACTCACTTTATCCGCCCATAAATTTGGCGGTGTAGCAGGCAGTGGAGTTTTAATATTCAATAAAGAACTTGCGATAGAACCTATTATAATAGGTGGTGGACAAGAGAAGGGATTTCGTGGTGGTACGGAAAATATTGTTGCGATTGCAGGCCTTTCTGCTGCACTGCAAAATATTCCAGACCTTCTATCAAAAATGGATGAAGTAAAGGAGCTACGTGATCAATTAGAGTGTGAATTATTAAATCTTGCCAGTGACATAAGAATCTTCGGTAAAAACTCTAAGAGGCTGCCAAACACAAGTTTTATTTATATGCCAGGAGTAAAGAGTGATGTGCAGCTTATGCATTTTGACTTGAATCATATTGCAGTTAGTAATGGCTCCGCATGTTCTTCTGGAAAAGTTGAGCCTTCCCATGTTTTGCTTGCAATGGGGGCAACAAAAGAGCAAGCAGAGTGTTCAATTAGAATCAGTATAGGTCCAGAAACTAAACCACAAGACATAAAAAAAATAGTGGATTGTTGGTATAATATCTACAAGCAGAACACCTTGGTATAGATAATACGTGGTATCATGCAGGCACTGGCCGAGCATTAGATGTAAAAAATTACTTTACAACCCCGCGGTATCTCTAGATCCCGCTAACAAGCAGCGGGATGACGGTTGTTAGGCTAGCTGTCATCCAAGTAGCTGACACTGGTTCCTTTATGACGGCAGTGCCCCTATGGTGTCATTCCAGTGTCCTGACTACTTGGATCTAGCAAGCTTTGCTTGCAAATAAGTCTAATACGTGTCGCGTTTTATGCCAAAACACAATTGGAATTACATGCAAAATAGATCCCAGACTGGGATGACAAAAAAAGAGCACTGGAATGACACCATTTGCTGTGCAATTTACCTTCAAAAATGAATGTTCGTACAGCTATGGATTCATTCGCGGTATCTCACCATAGATCCCGCTGACAAGCAGCGGTATGACGGTTATCAGTAAACATGAATTACTTTAGCTATGCAATCAGGCTTCCTAAAAACACTTTGTAGCCAATCAATTCTTGAGTATAAAAAGAATTCCTTTAATAATAAGGTATGCTAATCAGGAATTTAATAAAACAAGCAACTCAAGTAGGAAGCAGTGAAAATGCAATACGGTATGTCGAATATCTCTATCAATTTGAGAAGTTTAGAAACACATTAAACCTCACTTTATCACTAATAAAGCAAAACAGGCTCTCATTTGAAATATACCAAGAGGGATTAGTGGATATGGAAGAGGGAGTGTGTAAGACAATCAGGTCTTCCAGTGTAAATAGATATGTTATTGTACTGAGGAAGTCAAACCCATACATTATAGTGCATGAACTTTCACACATGGTTGAAAATGAACTGAACTTAAGTTTGGAACAGGAATTTCTCCATAAAGTTTACCAGGATATTGAGCAGAACCTAAAGCAAGCAAATATTCTTGTGCAGAAAATTATCGGCCAAGTTATATTTAAGGAGATACAGGCTTATCAAACTGCAAAATCACGTGCATCTGAATTATTTGCACGCTATTTTGAGCTATTTGCTTGGGCGCAGGAGGTTTACCCTAAAGATAAAGAATACTTAATCCGCACTCAAGACTTAAACAAAGTGTTCCTTGCTACTGGCCAATGGAAAAAGAGCTACCTTGATTCACAAATGATGGAGAGAATAGATAAGGAAATCAAGGAATACAGCAATAAAACTGCCACTAAAGACGTAACCAAAGTGCAAAGCAGTTGGACTAATAAATTTTCTCCTGGGGGCAAAAAAATTAGCTCTATATTTGGAGATGATGATTAGCTTATAGTGCAGGTTTTCCTACGTCATGCCGCCGCGAACCGTCATACCGCGATTCATTCTTTTGGTGTACGAACATTGCAATTTGCAGGTAATTTGAGTAGTAGATGGTGTCATTCCAGTGCTTGACACTGGAATCCAGGAATTTGGATTGGGCACTAAGTTGGTGAGCATAAAAGTGGCTGATCTTATGTTAAAACACAACGTTCTTGATGAGATTACGGCAAGGCTGGATTCCAGTGTCAAGCACTGGAATGACACCATTTGCTGTGCAGTTTACCTTTAAGAATGAATGTTCGTACAGTTGTGCGCGGTATCTCATCAGCTAACACGTAGCGGAATGACGGTTGTGGTAAATCTTTTAGCTATAGAAGTTAACTTTGCAGTTAACTTCTACAGCGTTTCAAAGTATAGTTTTGGTAATACAGTAACTAAATATACATGAAAACCATTTTAGCTGTTGAAACAAGCTGCGACGAAACTGCAGTAGCGATTGTAAATAGTGACAAGCAAGTCCTTGCTCACGAAATTCTCTCCCAAGCAGAACACAAAAAACGTGGTGGGGTGATCCCTGAAATAGCTTCACGTGCTCATATGGAGCATTTAAGTGGTCTAATAAAAAGCGCCGTGGAAAAATCTAACCTTAACTTTTGTGACCTCAATGCAATTGCAGCAACATCAGGACCAGGACTCATAGGTGGATTAATAGTTGGTACAATGATGGCTAAAGCAATTGCGCATGTAGCACAAAAACCATTCATTGCAGTGAATCACTTAGAAGCGCATGCATTGGTTATTAGGTTACTGCATGAGGTAAAATTTCCATTTTTAGTCCTACTAATATCAGGTGGTCACTGTCAATTTTTAATTGCACAGGATGTAGGTAAATACATTCAACTTGGAGAAACGCTCGATGATTCACTAGGAGAAGCATTTGATAAAGTTGCTAAGATGCTGGGTTTAAGCTACCCAGGAGGCCCATTAATTGAAAAGTTGGCTAAAAAAGGCAATGGCACAAGATTCAAACTGCCAAGGGCAATGATAAAACGTTCTGGATGTAACTTTTCGTTTTCTGGGATTAAAACAGCAGTAAAAAACTTAGTACAAGAACTTAAAATGAGCGAGCAAGATGTGTGTGATGTATGTGCTTCGTTTCAAGAGTGTATTAGTGACATACTGCTGGACAGGGTTAGTAATGCAATTATTATGGCCGAATCTTTAAATATCAAAATCAATGACTTTGTGATTACCGGCGGAGTTGCAGCAAATAATTTCTTGAGAGAAAAATTAAAACAACACATAAACTTAAACATATTTTTTCCCCCTAACGACCTATGTACAGACAATGCAATTATGGTTGGATGGACAGGAATTGAAAGGTTACAGAAAAATTATATAGATCCACTTAATTTTGCACCAAGACCTAAGTGGGAGTTAGAGAGTTATTAAAAGCTCTCAATTCTGAATTATAGCTAAAGTGACTTAGGTTCTCTAATTGCACATAAGTCAACAATAATTTTCACACAAATCAAAACAGCATATCTTCTCCATAATCCTTGGTAATTTTACATAAGTGAAAAGTAGCATATGGTTCTCTCCGCGGTCTGAGATGACAATAAACTTGTCAAGCCGCATTATACTTGTTAGGCGGAAGTGGACGGTAACATGTTTACCACGAAGTCTAACTAAGTTCTTGCTTGTCCCTTCCATCGGCATTGCTATCTTTATTTTCAATAAAATTATTGTCCTATGCTCTTTTGATGTTTATTGATAATAAAATTCTGTTTTATCAACCAACATCCTATGCATAATTACAGCTAATTTTCTTGCTACTGCTACAATTGCTTTTTTCATTCCTTTTTTCTTCGCAACTCCAGTTTTTTAATTTAAATGTCCTCTTGGTAACTGTAAGCATTGTTTGTGCAGCTGCATATAACATACTTCTACATTCCGCTGGTCCCATCTTTGATATGCTGCCATGCCGATCAACTTTTCCAGAAGAATATTGCCTTGGTGTCAACCCTATATA
>NZ_JAPQLN010000031.1:0-5652 GCF_028981745.1 Wolbachia endosymbiont of Drosophila tristis
TTTTACTCTTTTTGACTGGCCAGGGCTTTTTTTTAAATGTCTCTTTCCCTTGTTACTCTTGCTTTGTAAATCAAACCTCTCTTTGTCATATTGTTTGACCTACCTTTCTTTGTTCATTTGCCAGCTTAACAGCTTCCAATTTGAATTCTGCCGTATATTCTCTTACCATTTCTAATCCTCCAAAATTTTATTTTACCCAAAAAAACTCTTTTCTTTCTCTCCACTTTTTCTGGGTAAGGTCAGTTTACTGGCCTCTCCATGAGTGAGATTGAAAAATTAAGTGTGAACGGTTACCTTGGATGACAGAAAAGAGTGTTGGAAGGAGGCAATATTAAAAACTTAATTTCAGTCCAGCCAAGAGCACATAACCAGAGTTGTTATTTTCTATTTTAGGTTCTTTGGTACTAAATTTTACAATATCGAAATAGTATGAAGTACCTAAAAAAAGAGAATTTTCAAGGCTTAAAGCATATGATGTTAACTCGTTTGTACCTTCGCCTGCAATATCCCTACCACTACTAAAATATGTTAAGCTTGATTTGTAAGAATCAGAATGGTAAGCGATACCTGCATTCATATAATACGTATTATTTATTTCAGGATTACGCCTCTCACCAGATTCACCACCATTACCATACGAAAAAATGCAATCAAGATCGAACAATTTTAGCTTCAAACCAAAATTCCAGTGCAGTAATTGATTGCGACATTCATAATTTTTAGAAGTTCCATCTGAGCAACCAGTTAAATTTTCTCTTGCAAATTCACCAGTCAAAGCAGTAGTAAAACCTATATCATTTGACAAGGTGTTTTTATAGGAAAGGCCAGCAGCAATTAAATTGCTGTACTGTAAGTTATTTTTTCCTGGAACATAACTGAATCCGAGTTGAAAGTTATAGATTTCAGGGGAGATGTAGTTAATTGATGATTGTTTTAACCCTAGTTCGAGTTCATTATAATCGCTATAAATATTGGGCTTGACCCAGAACACCTTGTCTTGATTATATCCAGGGTCACCATCTTTTTTATGATCACCGCGCAAATTTGCATAGTTTGTCCAATGACCATTTACTCCTCCAGCAGCTGCATAAATTTTTGAAGTGTTAATTAACATGCTCTGACCAACTAAACTTCTTTTACCATATTCAATTGATCCAAGTTCCTGGTTTTTTATGATAAAATACCATTCCTCCATGTCTAACTTTTCTATGTCTAACGCTTTTAGGTTTGCAATACCAGAAACCCCTGCCTTAACATTAACCCCCATTTGAGTATTTGGATAAACTTGCTGTAAATAAAGAAAGCGCAAGTATGAATAACTTGAAGTTTTATCCTTAGGCTTAGCATTGAAAGAATCTCTGTTGAAGGCGTAGCCGAATCTCAAATCTATTTTTCCGTCTAGTTCTGCATAAAATATTTCCTTATCCAAAATTGTTTTAGAGCTAGCACTATTCTGCAAAAACAATGATGAAAGCAGTGCTACCAGGTAGTACTTTAACTTCATAAATAAACTTAAATCTTTATAAAAATTTAAGTTTAAACTCAATATAAATAAAAAACAACTTTTCAGAAGGCACCGCTGGTAGATTTTGCTGCCTGTTTTTGAGCTATATTCCCATAAATTATTGATACACTTGGTAATTTTCGCTTTAATAACTGCTTATTAATGGCAGAATGTATACGATTAATTATTTTAGATATACTTTTTACATCGCAGTTAATCAAAACAAAAAGCACTTTATTCTCATCAATATACCCTAGAAAATCATCACTACGGCAATTTTTATAAAAATGTTCTATGATAACTTTCAGTGCATTATTTGTCTCACTACAGCTACTATTTAAGCCAATCACTCCTATAGCTGCATTAATTTGATGTTGAAAGGCAAAATTTAATATAACGTATAACTCTAGAATAGTGGACTCATTGCCCGGTATATCGAATAAGTCATGGTTTTTATATTTTTTACCCATTAGATATTTATCTCTAAAGATTCCTAGTTTATGGGACAAACTGATATCACGTATTAATAGCTCATAATTTATTTTATTACTGGCAAATTGTGCAGTGCGGAAAACTTTTACTTTTGTCCTGATATCTTCTCCCTTAGCATCAATTAAGGAAAAATCTATCACTTTAGGTAGTATATCAAGTAAATCGTGTCCATTTTCGGTATACTCTAAATAATTCTTCACGTTGTCAGCTGCTCTTGTGCTTAAGATATTAATTAATGGCTTATTAAGCAAATTCTTCTCTTCATATTTTAACAAATCCCTTGCAACTTGATTGAGCCCTAAAATTAACACGTTTTTTTTCTTATTATCCTGACAAACAGATACCACAGCATCATCTTTTCTTCTTGCAGTTATGAAATCATCCATACTTTCATTCTATACAGCGTATTTATAAGTATAATAAGATTATATTAAGATTTACTTACTTATTAATATGCTTAATTGGGTATAGGCAGAATGTCATATGGAATGGCTTTGTTGTAGAAGAATCAAGATTACTGTTTATAGACTTCAAGTTACTGCAAAAAATATTTTAAAACATAGTGATATCTTGACTTTACCTAGTTAATATTCCAAATTATAAAAAAACAGATAGTTCTATGACGACAAGTCTATTACAAGGCAAAAAGGGATTAATAACCGGAATAATAAATAAGAGATCAATAGCATACGGTATAGCAAAAACTCTCTCAGAGCACGGAGCAGAACTTGCAATCACCTACCAGAATGAAATAATAAAAGAAAAACTATCACCAATAGCAGATGAACTAAATGTGGAGCTAATATTACACTGCGACGTTTCAAATGAAAAAATCATAGATAACGCTTTCGAAATAATAGAGAAAAAATGGGGTACTCTTGACTTTTTGGTGCATGCAATAGCATTCTCCGATAAAAATGAGTTAGATGGTAAATATGTCAATACTTCACTGGATAACTTCCTCAATGCAATGCATATATCGTGCTATTCTTTTACTGCTTTAGCGCAAAGGGCTGAAAAAATGATGTCAAATGGTGGTAGTTTACTTACTTTATCTTATTATGGCGCTGAAAAAGTTATGCCAAATTATAACGTTATGGGTTTATGTAAAGCGGCACTTGAAGCAAGTGTAAAATATATAGCATGTGATCTCGGGCCACAAAATATCAGAGTAAATGCAATTTCCGCTGGTCCAATCAGAACTTTAGCATCTTCTGGAATAAGCGATTTTCACTCCATATCAGAATGGAATAGAAATAACTCTCCGCTCAGACGCAATGTTACAATAGAGGATGTTGGCAAGGCAGCGTTATACTTATTAAGCGACTTAAGTAGTGGCACTACTGGAGAAATTTTGCACGTTGATTCAGGATATAACGTTGTGGGAATGAAGGTGGTTGACTGAGATCTAAATCCTTAATTCAAAGCGCTAGTTCCTTCGGGTTCATACACAACTCTATCAGGAGTTTTGTGACTGTGATTGCAGAAAACATCGAACATAAAATTCCTATTGATAGAGTGACAGAAAAGCCTCTTATTGCTCCACTGCCAATAATGAACATTATTCCTGCAGCAATTAATGTAGTGATATTTGAATCCAGTATTGTCTTTATAGCGTTTTTAAACCCTTCTTCAATAGCACGTTCCACTCTCTTGCCAGATTTGATTTCCTCACGAATTCGCTCAAATATTAAAACATTTGCATCCACCGCCATACCAACAGTAAGTGCAATACCGGCAATTCCAGGTAAAGTTAGAGTTGCTTCAAGCAGAGTGAGAATTGATAATATAAGAACTACATTAGAAAAAAGTGCAACAGAGGCCAATACACCTAATTTGCCGTAAGTGATGATTATAAATAAAGCCACGGCTATAATAGAGATTGTTGCTGCCATTTCCCCTGCCTTTATTGATTCTTCTCCAAGACTTGGGCCAATGTTTTTTTCTTCAATTATTTTAAGTGGTGCTGGCAGTGCTCCAGATTTTAAAAGTATTGCAAGTTCGCTTGCTTGTTTTTCAGTGAAATTACCGCTAATTTCTCCCTCTCCATTTAAAATTGGCTCACGTATTGTAGGTACTGTTAAAACTGTGTTATCCAGAACAATTGCAAAAGGCTTTCCTACATTTTCTTTAGTGATTTTCGCGAATCTTTTACTCGCTATACTGTCAAATTTAAAATGCACTGTCGGTTTACCTAAATTGCCGAATCTAACTGATGCGTTAACCAGCGAATCACCACCTATTTCAGTTTTGCGGAATATTGGATAAGAATTACCTAAAGAATCCTTGAGCATGACAGTGGTTTCATGGTCTATATCCTGCACCTTGGCTATGTTAGTGTTTGCCAAATGAAAAGCTAGCTTAGCAGTTTTGCCAAGCAGAGATTTTATCTGCTTGGTATCTTCTACTCCAGGCACCTGCACTAATATTTTATTCTGCCCTTGTTTTTGAACGCTGACTTCCTTTGTGCCAAGTTTGTCCAAACGGCGCTGGACATTGTTTATTGATTCTGCAGCTACTTCACTGATCAAAGAATTTTTATAATGTGGTTTATACGAAATGAGAATCGAAGAATCTTTTCTATTTAGCTCTAAATTTGGATTTATCGCATTAATCAACACAGATGCTTTTTTATAATCATCAATACTATTTAAAGTTATAACGCTATTTTGTACGTTAGATTCAATATTTTTTGTTAGCAATGTCTCTTTTATTTCGTTAGCTAGCATGCTTAGCTTTTCCTTAAAATAGAAGTCTAAGTCTATGTTTAAAAGCAAAGATGCCCCTCCTTTCAGGTCAAGGCCTAAGTTTATTCTTTTTTTCGAAATAAAAAGCTTATTATCAAAGAAATTTGGCAGTGTTATGTATAAAGCAAATAAACAGATGCATAATACTGAAAAAGATTTGACTATAAGTCTGTTATACATAAGTTGTAGGTTTAAAATTGTAATAATTGATTGTAAGTTAAAAATAGATTTTTGTAAAATTCTCTATTTGACCTTACCCAGAAAAAGTAGAGAGAAAGTTAAGACGTTTTTATCATGAGAATAAATTGTGCAGGAATGCAATAGTTAATAGTAGAATGTCTACGTTATTTGTTATAAAAGATTTCTATGTATTCAAATATGGTAGTTCTGGTTTGTTGAGCGAGAAGTATCAATAAGCAGCTCCCTTTTAAGTGAACTTTTCTGCAACAGAGTTATCGTAACAACAGCCCTTATGGCTCATGCTGGAAATGATGTTTTTTGTATTCAATAGAAATTGGTAATTTTGAGAGGTATACTGTGACCCTTGATCGCTATGTAACAGCAGATTTTTATCGGGTTTGCGTTTATCAACGGCCATCAATAAAGAATCTATAACTAATTATCATGTTACTCATTAACCACCATGCGTGAATATAGGTCAATTATTGCCGCCAACAACCTTCTTTAGTTTTTATGTAGGTAATCCCAAACTTTATTTGGCTGATCAGTAGTAAAATTTTGATCCAATGTGTTCGGAGCCACAACTCGGTTGCTTATTTGCTGTTTTTTATTTTTGAACCTTCGTCTAAACTTGGCTTTAATGCCATTTTCTTGCATAACACTTTGTACTGTTTTAATTTTTGCCTAAAGCTTTTAATTCAGCGTGAATTTTAGGGGCTCCATATCTGC
>NZ_JAPQLN010000032.1:0-3190 GCF_028981745.1 Wolbachia endosymbiont of Drosophila tristis
TATCATGAAACTGAAGCTATTTATTTATCTTCGCAATCTGTGCAGGTTAATGACAAAAAACTTAGGGTATTTGGCGTCTCATGTTTAATTTTTCGCACTACGTGCATCGCATGTCTTTAAAAATTTTTAGGTTTTTACCTATATAAGCCGAAACGCGCTTACAAAGCGTTTAAGACAGCAAAAAACGTCAAATTGACAAGGGAGAATTTGAATGCTAGCTACTACGGGGTTTCTTTGCCTTTTTTCCTGCTTAGTAAATTTCTTAAACACTTGCGGTGTAGGTTAGTTGCAAGTTAAAAGCAGCTAAATCGCTCTTAATCAAGCGTTTTAGAATAAAAAAAACGCTGATATTTTAGTACATAGTAAATAGCCAACCACCACGGGGCTTCTTTTGCCTTTTTTTTCGCTTGGTAAATTTTTTAATATTTATAGCTAAACGACAACCGTCATCCCGCTGCTTGTTAGCGGGATGACGGTATGACGGTTCGCGGTGGTATGACGATAAGGTTTATACCTTGTCATGCAAGTACTAGAATCCAGTAAGCTTATTTATGCATATAAAAGGTTATTATTTTGTAAAGTCAAAGTTGCTTTTGGTTTTAAGTTAAAGTACAATAAATGCAAAGGTTTATATAAACTGGATCCAAGTAGTTAGCTACTTGAATGACATCAGACAAACAATCTTACACATGCTAGTCAAAATAGGTACCAGAGGAAGCAAGCTTGCAGTTGCCCAGGCTTTGGAAGCAAAACAAAAGTTGCTGGATTCTTTTCCTAACTTATCTATTGAAATTGTTAAAATAAAAACTTCTGGAGATAAGTATGCAAACGCAAATCTTGCTGAAATAGGAGGCAAAGGATTATTCATTAAAGAAATTGAGACTGAATTGCTCGAAAATAATATAGACATGGCAGTTCATTCGCTAAAAGATATGCCTGCGTTTTTCTCAGGGGGTTTAACAATTCCTTGTGTTTTAGAAAGGCTAAGTTCATGCGATGCGTTTATTTCTCATAAACACAATAGCCTTGAGTCTTTGCCACAGCAGGCTACTATTGCCACTTCTTCAATAAGAAGAAAAGTTCAGTTGTTAAATGTTAGACCAGATTTAAATATAGTACCGCTACGTGGAAATGTAACAACCAGATTGCAAAATCAAAGTTTTGATGGAATAATTCTAGCTGAAGCAGGACTCATAAGATTAGAAAAACATCACTTGATTACAGAGGTATTGCCACCAAAAGTTATGTTAAGTGCAGTGGGGCAGGGGGCGGTTTGTATTCAATGTAGAAGGAATGATGTAAAAATTATCGATCTTTTAGAGAAAATTAATAATAATATGTCTTTTATAGGAGTGAAATCAGAGCGCAGTTTTATGAAGACAGTGAATGGTTCATGTTTTACACCACTTGCAGCTTTGGCTGAATATGTGAGCGAAAATATGCTACACCTTCGTTGTATGTTAGCAAGTGGAAAAAATATATACTTCACTGAGCGCACTTCATTTATAGAAGATGCGGAGAAAATGGGTATGGATGCAGGATTAGAGTTGAAATCAAAATGCTTATAAGCTTACCTAAAGTACGTGGAATCTATCGTTATGATGTCTTAATGTCTAAAGCGACGTGGTTAAATGTTGGTGGACGAGCTGATGTATTATTTAAACCATGTGATATTGAAGATTTAACATACTTGATTAAAAATACTGAACTGCCAGTTAGCGTTATTGGTGCAACATCCAACATAATAGTGCGAGATAGTGGCATTCGAGGAATAACAGTAAAATTAGGTAAGGAGTTTGCATATATTAAAAGTAAGGGTAACAACTCTATTGTAGCTGGGGGAGCTATGCTGCTCAGCAACCTTGCTCACTTTGCGGGAAATCAGCAGATTAGTGGGTTGGAGTTTCTAGTTGGAATTCCAGGAACAGTTGGTGGCGGAATAGAAATGAATGCAGGTGCATATGGTAGTGATATCGCAAGTGTTGTACAATCTATAAAAGCAGTGAATCTAGAGGATGGAAACCTATATGAGTTCTCCAGCGAAGAAATGGGGTATTTTTACCGTGGACATAGCCTAAAAGGAAATTGGATTTTTGTTGAAGCTGAGTTTAAAGGAGTAAACTCAGAGTATGAGCTTATACTGCAAAGGTTAAAGGAAGTTATTGAGAGGAAAAATAAAAGCCAGCCAATAAGAGGAAAAACTGCTGGGTGCATATTCAAAAATCCAAAAAACTACCGAGCATGGGAGTTAATTGATAAATCTGGCTGCCTAAGGTTAAATATTGGTGGAGCTAGAATCTCTAAGAAACATTGTAACTTCTTGCTCAATTACGATAATGCAACTGCATCTGACTTGGAAAACCTTGGCAACAAAGTAAAAGATGCAGTAAAGGATAAATTTAATGTTGAACTTGAGTGGGAAATAAGGGTTTTGGGTAGCTATTAGATAGTTTTTATAGCTTATGTATATTCGTTCAGGAGAACGGCAAATAAGGTAAACAAGTAATCTAAAAAAATAATCATAGAGAAACCGTGAGGTAATGTGGTTAATCTTGTAGAACTTTGCAAGAATCTAGAGAGAAAAATAGCAAAGTTATACCAATTCTCATTATTAGTGAATCAAATAAGCGATATTGTAGAGTTATTTAATTGTGGAGTGAGAAAGAAAGGCAATAGTATGGCTTTTTTCCATTGTTATCTATCCGTTTATTGTGCAGTGGGAATTGGTATTAGCTGAACGGACACTATTGTTATACTATATCTTATATACAATTGTGCAATATGGACAATGGCAACAAATTTACTAGCGAAATTCAGTGATTTATGATTGATAATTAAAGTTCTTAATTAGTAACCGTTCACACTTAATTCTTCAATCTCACTAATAGAAAGGCCAGTAAATTTGACAATAGTGTTGACATCAACATTGTTAGCCAGCATTGCTTTTGCGACTTCGATTTTTCCTTCAATTTTCCCTTCCTCTTTACCGATTTTGATGCCTCTTTCTTCGCCAATTTGGATGCCTTTTTCAGTAGCAAGGTCAAGTCTGTATTCAAGAATGGCTTCTTCTTTCCGTAGATCCATTATTCTTTCTTCATAAGCTACTAAATCTTTTTCATTCCAGCTAAACCTGTCTAATTCATCGTAGGCTAACTTTATTATTGGTGCTTTTTCTGCTATTTTCCTTAAG
>NZ_JAPQLN010000033.1:0-5836 GCF_028981745.1 Wolbachia endosymbiont of Drosophila tristis
TATCATGAAACTGAAGCTATTTATTTATCTTCGCAATCTGTGCAGGTTAATGACAAAAAACTTAGGGTATTTGGCGTCTCATGTTTAATTTTTCGCACTACGTGCATCGCATGTCTTTAAAAATTTTTAGGTTTTTACCTATATAAGCCGAAACGCGCTTACAAAGCGTTTAAGACAGCAAAAAACGTCAAATTGACAAGGGAGAATTTGAATGCTAGCTACTACGGGGTTTCTTTGCCTTTTTTCCTGCTTAGTAAATTTCTTAAACACTTGCGGTGTAGGTTAGTTGCAAGTTAAAAGCAGCTAAATCGCTCTTAATCAAGCGTTTTAGAATAAAAAAAACGCCGATATTTTAGTACATAGTAAATAGCCAACCACCATGGGGCTTCTTTTGCCTTTTTTTTCATTTGGTAAATTTCTTAAACATTTATAGTTGCAATTTAAGAGCCCGTAAAGGGTGTCATTCCAGTGCCCCTGTGATGTATTCCAGTGCTTGACACTGGAATACAGTTTTCCATATAATCTCATCGAAAATGTTGTAACCACTTTCCATGCTAGTTTGCTTGTTCACAAGCAAACTTTTCTGGATCCCAGTGTCTGGGCACTGGGATGACAAGAGAAGGTACTAGCCTGACACCCTGACAACCGTCATCCCGCTGCTTGTTAGCGGGATCTATGCTAATGCCCTTTTATTCTTTCAATTATGTTATTTCCATTTAAATCTGTCTGTTCCGCAACTTCAGTGAATACAGTTGAATACTCCCTAAAACTGATCGTCATAACTTTACCCTACTTTGAATAATATTTTGATCATTACATATTGTAACAAAAAAAATCAACTCATTTCTTCTAACGGCTCTATATTAAAGATAGAAAGTCCAGAAGCAATGACGTGTGCTAAGGCTTGGACAAGTTGCAGCGGTGAGATCTTTCTTATATTTTTAATTGTGTAATCTTCTGTGTTTGTAAATGTTTTTTCTATACCCCACTGCAGTAATAAGTACTTTACGTTCTGAATGATTTATGATGTAAATTATACGGTAGTTGCTAACCCTTATCCTATATTGCCCTCTAAAGCTATGACATAAAGGCTTTCCTAGATTAAAAGGATCAACTGTAAGGCGTTTCTTTATGGCCTCCTGAACCATTAATTTAATCTTTGCCGGAAGAGCTGGAATTTCTTTTTCAATAACATTTTTTAAGAATTTTATAGTGTAAGTTTTATTTCCAGATGTTTTCATCATCCTCTACTTCTTCTTCACCTTCAGAGAGGCGATCGTCAGCTATTTTGGATAGCTCTACATCTTCTTCGAACTCTTCTTCCACTAAATCTACTAAAACTTCAGGAATAGTTTTATTTTGAGTCTCTGCCATTTCTGTAAGATACTGAGCCAATTTACTGTCAAAACTTACATTAACATTGAGCTTTTTTTGACTGTGAGCCATATATTAACCAGAAAATACTACTATAAACTATAACATTTTTACTTAATTTTGTCAACTTCTCTATTCGTTGAAAAAACAATCTTGCATAAAAAAATCAACTCATCTCTTCCAAAGGCTCTATATTGAAGATAGAAAGTCCAGAAGCGATGACGTGTGCTAAGGCCTGCACGAGAAACATTCTTGCAGCGGTGAGGTTTAAGTTGTCTTCCAGTATGAAACGCATGTTTAAATCACTCTTGCCATACCCCCATAAAACGTGAAACGCTTCTGCAACTTCAAGTAAGTAGAAAGTAATTCTGTGTGGCTCACAAAGCCTTGCTGCAATTTCTACCACATCTGGCCACTTTGCTAAGGTTTTTATGAGGAAGAGCTCTCCACCTGTCCTTAAAAGTGAAGGATCTGCTGTTGGGAGCTCTTTTGGAGCATTACGTATTAACGAATGAGCACGAGCATGCGCATATTGCACGTAAAAAATAGGGTTGTCTTTTGACTGTTCTTTAACTTTAGCAAAATCAAAGTCCAAGACCATATCATTCTTGCGTGTTAGCATTATAAAACGAGTTATGTCCCTGCCAACTTCTTCCACTACATCTCTTGCTGTTAGGAAGTTTCCTGATCTTTTGGACATCTTAACAGGTTTGCCGTTCTCGAAAAAATTCACAATATTATGCAGTTTTACCTCTATTTTTGCTTGATCATCACTGAGCGCAGAGACGACTGCTTTGAGTCTTTTGACATAACCGCCGTGGTCACTACCAAGCTCTACGATCATATTGTTAAAACCACGCGATATCTTATCAAAATGGTAAGCGATATCCGAGGCAAAATAAGTCCAACTGCCGTCCTCTTTCTTCAATGCACGGTCAACGTCATCACCAAATTTTGTAGAGCGAAATAGCATCTCTTTTCTGGAAGTCCAATTTTCGCTTTCTTTGCCTTTTGGTTTCTCCAGGTACCCTTCATACACTAGACCCTTGTCAGACAATATCTTTATACTCTCTTCAATTTTGCCACTTTTTTGTAGCTCATACTCTGAAGTAAAAACATCATGATTTACTCCAAGTAAGTTCATGTCTTCCTTTATGATTTCTAAGATAGAACTTAAAGTATAGTCTCTAATCACTTGATTATCTTGCTTTTCTAGAAGCTCTGCGCCATATTTTTTGGCCAGCCCAGTCCCTATTGGTTTTAAATATTCACCTGGGTATAAACCTTTTTCGATGCTGATTTTTTCTCCCAGAGCTTCCTTATACCGCAAATATACTGACCGAATTAGCGTATCTATCTGCGCTCCAGCATCATTAATATAGTATTCCTTAGTAACTTTATAACCAACTTTTTTCAATAAATTTGCCAGAACGTCACCAAATACTGCCCCTCTTGCATGACCAATATGCAGTGGACCAGTTGGATTTGCAGATACAAATTCAACATTAATGGCCTGATTGTTCCCTATATCTAGGGTGCCAAACTCTGTTTTTAGCTCATTTATTTGTTTTAAAATTCCATGCCACACTTCTATTTTTAAGTGCATGTTGATGAAACCAGAGCCTGCTATTTCCACTTTTGCAACTTCATCAAAAAGTTCAAATTCTTTGGCTAAAACCTCTGCAATTTCAATGGGATTCTTCTTTTCATGCTTTGCAAGCACCATAGCAACATTTGTGTAAATGTCTCCATGGACTCTATTGCTTGGAGGCTCTATGATAAAGTTTGCTGCACTTGTGCTTATAACACCCCTTTGTTTCAACTCATTCAATTTACTAAAGATTAGAGAGGAAATCTGCTTAAAAATGTTCATTCACTATATTGCTATAAAATCTATAGCAGTATAGTGAATAAGTGGGACTAGTTGAAGGTTTATCTTAACTATTTTATCTTCCTGGATCAGAGTTTATATTAAGTCGTTGCCGTAACCATGGTAAGAGAAAGCCATACCTTCGCTGTAACCATCATTACCAGCATCAGGCTCTTCAACATCATCAGTTACTACCTGATCTTCAGTTGTGATTTTATCCTTGATCGTCTCGTCTACACCCTCATCACTATAAGAAAATTTGTTAGTATATGAATAGCGATTATTGATTTTATCACTATAGTTATGTTTTAACATAGAGACCTCCTATACAGTCAAAATTGGAATTACATTAAGATAGAACAAGCTATGAATATAACGTGAATGAAAGAAACTACAGATCACGAAATTTCCGGATAACTATGGAACCATTATAAAATAATAAAATTAAAAATTTAATAATTTTAATTATAAATCTAGCATATCAACTAACGGTATGATTTAAATTTTCTTTCAATTCCACTGTATCTTCGCCAGTTTTGCATACAGCCCGTCTTTACTCATTAGAAAGTCATGAGTTCCTACTTCTTCTACTTTTCCATGATTAATTACTATAATCTTGTCAGTCTTGAGTGCGGTTGATAGCCTGTGTGTAATTACGATTGTTGTTCTGTTTTGCATTAACTTGCTCAATGCTTTTTGCACGAGGTTCTCACTTTTGTAATCAAGGGCAGAGGTTGCTTCATCCAGTATTAAAACCTGAGGATTGTTGAGTATGGCCCTTGCTATTACAATACGTTGTTTTTGTCCTTCAGAAAGTTTTAATCCTCTTTTTCCTACAAATGTATCAAATTTATCAGGCAGCTTATCAATAAATTCCATCGCATAAGCGCTGATGGCTGCTTGCTTCACTTCCTCATATTCGGCACCTGATTTGCCATATAGTATATTTTCCATTATTGAGCAAGAAAATATCATGTGATCTTGTGGCACTAAGCCAAACAACGATCTGAGGTCATTTAGCGCAATTGACTTAATATTGTGCCCATCGATAGTAATGCTACCTTTGTTTGGATCATGAAAACGGAGCAGAAGCTTTAAAATGGTGCTTTTACCACTGCCAGATGGTCCAACAATTGATACTGCTTGACCTGCCTCTATAGAAAATGATACGTTATCTAATGCTGGCTTATCAGCATAAAAAAATGTTACACCATTAAACGAAATTCCTTTTTGAACACTATAAATTTTTATAGGATCATCGGCATCTACTATAGAGCTTTTCATATTTTTAAATTCAAATAAACGCTCTACTATTCCAAGACCTCGTTGTAAATCACTGATATTATCGCTCAAATTATTTATAGCTCCTGCCGCAAGCGCTGAATAAAACACAAATGAGGAGAGTTCTCCAATAGTTATATTATTGCTTAAGACTTCTTTAATACCAAAAAAGAGCAAAACAACTAGTGAACCTATCACACACGTGATAACTAGAGTTACTAGAATAGCACGCAAGAATACTAATTTTACGTATGATTTTGATACTGAGTTTAAATACTCCTTAAAACGGGTTTTTTCATTTTCTTCGAGTACAAACGATTTGATAGTCACTATAGATCTAAAATTTTCCTCACTAAATGACGCAAGCTCACTTAATTTATCCTGGGCAAAGCGTGCATAGCTACGCACTTTTTTTCCAAGTGAGGTCATGATAATGAGTAGTATAGGTATTATTGCGGCTGCATACGCAGTTAGTTGTATATTTGCATATAATAACATAGCAACACTGCCAATCAGAATCACAAAATTTCGTAATATGGTTAGTAAGCTGCTGTTTATTATTGATTGCAGCACAGAGGTATCAGTAATTAACGCTGAGATAACATCTTGTACGCCTGTGTTCTCAAAGAAACTTGGTTGCAAGTTAGTGATACTGCTATATAAGTCATATCTGATTCTTGCGATAACTTTCTCGCTGCCAATGCCAATGAAATATAACCGAGTAAATGCAGTGAGAGAAATGGCTAAAACTATAAGTATTGCAACTAATAGTTTGGTAGTAAAATCGTGCTCTGTGCCAGAATCAATTATATTGCTTAAGCCTCTGCCAAAGAGGAGGATCGTTAAGGCTGAAAATAAAACTGCAATAAAAGCTATGACAAAATAGGATAGATTAGGCTTTATATAGTAAAATAACTGCCTAATATTAGATCGCATCTTATTTTAAAGTTTCTAAAGTTAAGTATATAGATTTTAGTTTCAGGGGAAAGGGGAAAAGTGTAGTATGAAGCAATTTAGGTTCTGCAGCTGTTGTGATTTTAGTCCACCAAGAAAGGGTAGTAGCTCGCAGAAACAAAAAACTTACTTGACAAACTCCGCCAGCCCCCTTATCATAAAATTGAAGCTATTGTATTTGCTTTCGCCAATCTGCAGATTAAAAGGTAAGGATTACTTAATGTATCGGCGTCTTATGTTTAATTTTTTGCAGTACATAGATACTGTATGTCTTTACAAAACTTCATCTACATCTAGATTTTTATCTAAATAAGCTGAACGCGCTTATAAAGCGTTACAAGACATCAAAAAATGCCA
>NZ_JAPQLN010000034.1:0-2495 GCF_028981745.1 Wolbachia endosymbiont of Drosophila tristis
GCGTTTTTTTTATTCTAAAACGCTTGATTAAGAGCGATTTAGCTGCTTTTAACTTGCAACTAACCTACACCGCAAGTGTTTAAGAAATTTACTAAGCAGGAAAAAAGGCAAAGAAACCCCGTAGTAGCTAGCATTCAAATTCTCCCTTGTCAATTTGACGTTTTTTGCTGTCTTAAACGCTTTGTAAGCGCGTTTCGGCTTATATAGGTAAAAACCTAAAAATTTTTAAAGACATGCGATGCACGTAGTGCGAAAAATTAAACATGAGACGCCAAATACCCTAAGTTTTTTGTCATTAACCTGCACAGATTGCGAAGATAAATAAATAGCTTCAGTTTCATGATAAGGGGGTTGGCGAAGGGTGTCAAGTAATTCCGTTCCTTATGGGTAAAAAAAGAGAAACTCTAAGTTGCAGCCGCACAATGTTTCTCTTTTCTGCTGTTGATGATTATTTCGCCTATTGTAACTGCCGCTAGAATAAAGCAATAATATACCTGTGTTAATAAAGAAATAGGTGATACAGAGGCGATGCTACCTGCTAGCAATAGTTGGGAACCATAAGGTAAGATACCTTTTGTAGCACAAGCAAAAACATCTAATAAGTATGCGCTGCGATGTGGCGCAATACTGTGTTTTTGTGCAAGCCTTTTTGCAATGCCACCACTTAGTAAAATAGCAATGGTATTATTGGCAACTAAGGTAGTAAACATAGACGCAATTCCTGCTATCACAAATTCAGCTTTAGTTTTTGTGATATTGCTTTCATCGATGAGTTTATGCAACGCTTTTTGACCTTGCTTGTACATTATATGGCTCAATCCACCGATAAATAGAGCAAATATCACTATTTCGTTTACTTTTTTGAAACCGTCATACACGTCATGAGGAAATTGAATGATAGCATAGTCAAAAAAAGTTATTCCTAGCACACCAGCAATAATTATGTTTATAGTTATTGTTACTAAAGTGGCGACTTCAAGCAGCCCCATGATTATTAAAGAAATGTAAGGAATAATTTTTATTATAGAATAATAATCTAAATTTGATATAGAAATAATTTTTGTACTATTTGAGGCAACTGCTAGGTAGATGAGTGTTATAATGCTGGCAATAAGTGCAACTTTAGAGTTCATTTTAAGTTTATCTTTTGCTGAAGCTTCCTGTGAAGAAACAGATGCAATGGTGGTATCAGATATCATCGAAAGGTTATCGCCAAACACGGCACCACCTACTACAGTTGCAGTTCCTATTTCGAGACCAAAAGCTCCACTTTTTGCCAGATTAACAGCTATAGGTACCATCAGCGCAACAACTCCCATAGATGTGCCAATTGCAGTTGAAATAAAAGCAGAAGCCAAAAATACTCCAGGCAGCAGTAATCTTGCTGGAAGGAAATTAAGAATTAAATTAGCAACAGTGTCTGCGCTACCGATTGATTGAGTCACCGCAGAAAATGCTCCAGAAAATAAAAAAATTAAACACATAGTAAGGGTGTTTTTGTCACCCATGCCCTTGATAACAGTATCGATGTTATGCTGAATTTTATTTGTACCACGTGAGACAGCAAAAAATAGTGCTGGTAATAAGCAGATTACTGGTGAAACCTGATGAAGTGGATTATCAGTTCCGATAAAAGAAAAATAAGCACCACTTCCAAGATACAAGATTAAAAAAATAATCAAGGGGACAAAAGCTGTCATTTTACTGTACCTAAACTTATAACTATAACTAATTAAGTGGTTTTAAGCAAGTTTGGTTTTCACTAGTTCTACAGGAAGTCAATAGCAGAGTTTTAAACTTCATATTTAATCTACTAAATAAATAGCACATGTAGCTTATTGCTTGACAATAGGATCTAATTGTTGTCTAGATTCCAGCATCACGCGCACAACTGTACGAACATTTGTTTGCGAAGAAATGTTATAGCTGGTTTTGCCTCAAACACAAAGATGTCATCCGAGTAGCTGACTACTTGGATCCAGAAAATTTTGCTGCGAGTAAGCAAATTTGTTTGGTGAGCATAGAAAGTGGAATGTGTAAGCGCAGCCTCAACAGGTTGTCATCCAAGTAGCTGACTACTTGGATCCAGATTGGATACTGAGTTGGTGAGTATAAAAGTATAGCTAACGCGAGCTCTACGTCATACCGCCGCAGAATAATTAACCGTCATACCGCGATTCATTCGCAGTATCCCTTCGCGGTATCCCTTAGCCGCTAACAAGCAGCGGGATGACGAGCTTATCGTCATGCCACCGCGAACCGTCATACCGCGATTCATTCGCGGTATCTCTAGATCCCGCTAACAAGCAGCGGGATGACGGTTGTCGTTTAGCTATAAATATTTAAGAAATTTACTAAACAGAAAAAAAGGCAAAAGAAGCCCCGTAGTTGGCTAATTACTTACATTATACTTTCAAGTATGGCGTTTTTTTATTCTAAACGCTTAATAACCGCGACTCAGCTGCTTTTAAATGCAACTAACCTTAGCTATAAAT
>NZ_JAPQLN010000035.1:0-20283 GCF_028981745.1 Wolbachia endosymbiont of Drosophila tristis
AAAAAAAGACAAAGAACCCCCGAGTTAGCTAGTCTTTTACTATCTCTGTCGAGTATTGGCATTTTTTGATGTCTTGTAACGCTTTATAAGCGCGTTCAGCTTATTTAGATAAAAATCTAGATGTAGATGAAGTTTTGTAAAGACATACAGTATCTATATACTGCAAAAAATTGAACATAAGACGCCGACACATTAAGTAATCCTTACCTTTTAATCTGCAGATTGGCGAAAGCAAATACAATAGCTTCAGTTTCATGATAAGGGGGCTAGCGGAGTTTGTCAAGGAATTCTTATTAAAACTAAAGAGCTCAAATGAAAGGAGGTAAACTCTAAAGTATACATTTAGTAGCGCTTTCTATGAGAGAAATCGTATTACCTATTCCGTAAAGCTTTATGAAAGATCCCATTCTTGGACCGGTTTTTTGGCCAAGTAACGTTTCATATAATAGCTGAAACCAGTCACGTAAGTTGGTGTAATCATATTTTTTCCCAATAGAAAATACCTGAGATTGAATTTCTTCAGCAGTAGCAGTTGTAGATAGAGAATGTAAAGTGTCCTTCAAATCTAGTAACGCTGCTTTTTCTTTTTCATTTGGAGTTTTATATGATTTTGTTGGCTTGATAAAATCGTGATAATACTTTACTGCAAAGTCTGAAAGTCTATCAAGCATTTTATTATTTCCTGGTGTAACGTTTGGTGCATAAGAGGATATAAAACCCCATAGGATCTCTTTGTTTTCAGCATTACAAGCTGCTGCTAGGTTTAAAAGTAGTGAGAAATTTATGCCTGAAGTTTCTATACTGGGAACATTGCCCTGGTGAATGTGCCAAGCAGGATTATTTATATCCTTTTCTTTGTTCTCATGATAACGCTTTACAAATTCTAAATATTCATCAGTTGATTTTGGTATCACATCAAAATATAAACGTTTAGCTTTTTTAGGACTCTGAAAAATGTACAATGCTAAGCTCTCTGTTGGTGCGTAAGTTAGCCACTCTTCAATTGAAATGCCATTTCCTTTTGATTTTGATATTTTCTTTCCTTCTTTATCAAGGAAAAGCTCGTAGCAAAACAGAAGTGGTGGCTTTTCTCCAAGTATTTCACATATTTGACTTGAAAGCACAGCAGATGGAGTTAAATCTTTTCCGTGAGCTTCGTAATTTACTCCAAATGCGGCCCACCTCATTCCCCAATCAGGTTTCCATTGCAGTTTACATTTTCCTTTTGTCACTGGAACTTCTATTTTTTCCCCGTTTGGGTCTTCATATGTGATTGTTCCTTTCTCTGTATTTGTTTCAATTACTGGAACTTGTAAAACTTGAGAAGTTTTTGGGCATATTGGCAAGAATGGACTATAAGTCTGCTGTCTTTCTTCCCGAAATGATGGAAGCATTACGTCCATCACTTTATCATAATTTTTCAGTAAGAGTAAAAGTTTTTCATCGTAAACGCCAGATTTATAACACTCTGTTGCACTCCTGAACTCGTATTCAAATTCAAACATATCAAGAAATTTACACAACAATGAATTCATATGATGACCATAACTCTGATGAGTGCCAAATGGATCAGGTATCATAGTCAATGGTTTATTTAAGTGCTCTCTTAGCATCTCTTGATTTGGCACATTATCTGGTATTTTTCGCAAACCATCCATATCATCTGAAACTGCAATGATTTTGGTTTTTATACCAGGAGCTATTTTTTTTAATGCATTTACAATAACTGTAGTGCGGAAAACCTCTCCAAAGGTTCCTATGTGGGGTAAACCAGAGGGTCCATAACCAGTTTCAAATATTATTTCTTTTTTATTAGGAAACTCTTGCAATATTTTTTCTGCTTCTTGAAATGGCCAATTTGTCATTATCGGGATTAAATAATGTATCTTAACTTAAAGTGCTACTAGTTTCAATGGATTTTTAATATAATGATATAGTATTAGTGTTAGAGCTATTATTAGAAGGTTAAAGATATGTCCACAGGTAGTATACAAACAGATCAATTATTTAAAGGTCTTACAAGACCTGCAATGCTCTTTGGTGTGAGTTATATGTTTGCAATATTAAACGTCCTGATTTGCATGCTAATTTTCATTAATTCAAATGATTTAAGAGTGATTCTCTTAATGTTACCAGGTATACATGGACTTGGTTATATAGCTTCTGCAAAAGAACCGTTGTTTATTGAATTATTTATGGTAAAATTGGGAAAGTGCTCGAAATGTTTAAATCGTTTTTACCATGGAGCCAATTCTTATGATATTGCTTAACGTTGTGTGATGCTGAGGTTTAGGGCTATTCAATCAAAGAATAAATCTACTCTGAACAGGGAAGTTCACGCTGCTGAATTTATTCCTTACTCTTGCTATTGGAATAGCACAACCTTGATGACAAAAGAAAATTGGTTGGTTAAGGTTATAAAATTAAGTGGTTTTGCATTTGAAACTGCCGATGACGAGGATTTAGTCATACAGAACAACATCAGGAATCAGATGCTAAGAAGCATTTCATCTCCGGCATTTAGTTTGTATTTTCATACTATCAGACGTAAGAAAAATATTTTTTCTGATGAATTTGCAAGTCAAGGTTTGCCGAATTTTTTCGCTAATCACGTAAATCTAAAATGGAGAGAAAAACACGCAACAAGGCAATCATTTATTAATGACCTATACATTACGATTATCCGTAGAGCGGACACAAAAGGAGTAGAATTTTTGTCACATCTACTAAAAAAATTCGGACATGTAACTTCAAAACATGCTTGGGAAAGTGATATACGTGCCACGTATGAAGATTTAGAGGAAACGACAAATCGTGTAGTGACAAGCCTTAGAAATTATTCACCTAAAATTCTTGGAGTAAAAGAAACTCCAGATGGTTTGTTCTGCGAAATAATGGAGTTTCTATCTAGAATCGTAAATTGTGGATTCGTTACAAATACGCTTTTTCCGCTAAGAACTGAAATATCAAGGTACTTACCAGTACATAGGTTATTCTTTGGCCGTAAGATGATACAGGTTGTGACTCATAATGAGAGTAAATATGCTGGAATAATTAGTATCAAAGAATATGGAAATCATACTTCTGCAGGAATGCTTGATTCGTTTTTACAACTTCCTTACGAGTTTATAATTACGCAATCTTTTCAATTTATAAACAGGCAAATGGCGATTGGAAAAATGCAGATACAGCAAAATCGAATGATACAGTCTGCAGATAAAGCTATTTCTCAAATAGCAGAAATTTCTCAAGCGCTTGATGACGCAATGAGTGGTAAGATTGCGTTTGGTCAACATCACCTGACTATTTTATGTATAGAAAAAAGTCCTAAATCATTGGATAACGCTCTGTCGTTGGTAGAATCAGAGCTTTCTAATTGCGGTGTTTACCCTATACGTGAGAGAGTTAACCTTGAACCAGCATTTTGGGCGCAAATTCCTGGTAATTTCGATTATATAGTGAGAAAAGCTACAATAAGTAGTCTTAATTTGGCTGGATTTGCATCTCAACATAATTATCCTACTGGTAATAAATTCAATAACCACTGGGGAGATGCCGTTACAGTTTTTGACACGACATCTGGTACTCCATTTTTTTTCAACTTTCATATAAGGGATGTTGGACACACTATGATAATTGGCCCAACTGGTGCTGGTAAAACTGTTTTAATGAATTTCCTGTGTGCCCAAGCGATGAAGTTTTCTCCAAGGATATTCTTTTTTGATAAAGATCGCGGTGCAGAGATTTTCTTAAGAGCACTTAGTGGTATCTATACTGTAATAGAACCAAGAACTAAAACAAATTTTAATCCTTTACAACTTGATGATACCTCTGATAATAGAACATTTTTAATGGAGTGGATAAAGTCTTTAATTTCGGTATATAATGATAAATTTACTTCAGAAGATATTGCACGAATTAATGATGCAATTGAAGGAAATTTTAAATTAAGAAAAGAAGACAGATTCTTGAGAAACCTCGTACCGTTTTTAGGGCTTGCAGGTCCTGATACTCTAGCTGGGGCAATATCTATGTGGCATGATAATGGTTCTCATGCTGCAATATTTGACAATAAAGAAGATTTGCTAGATTTTTCACGAGCAAGAGTATTTGGTTTTGAGATGGCTAGCTTGCTCAAAGATCCTGTTGCTCTTGGACCGGTCTTGATTTATTTATTTCATAGGATTAGTATATCTCTTGATGGCACTCCATCTATTATCGTTCTTGATGAGGCATGGGCGTTAATAGATAATCCAGTTTTTGCACCCAAGATAAAAGACTGGTTGAAGGTACTGAGAAAACTAAATGCTTTTGTGATTTTTGCTACTCAGAGTGTTGAGGATGCAAGTAAAAGTACTATTAGCGATACGCTTGTACAACAAACAGCGACACAGATTTTTTTACCAAATCTGAAAGCTACTAGTGTCTATCGGGATGTTTTTATGTTAACTGAACGTGAATATATATTAATTAAGCACACAGATCCGAGTACTAGATTCTTTTTGGTGAAACAAGGAGTCAATGCTGTAGTAGCTAGAATAGACTTAAAAGGCCTGGATGATATAATCAACGTATTGTCCGGACGTGCAGAAAGTGTTCTATTGTTACACGATATATTAAATGAAGTTGGGGACAACCCAAAAGTATGGTTGCCTATATTTTATCAGAAGGTAAAAAATGTTTAAGACTAAGCTGTCATTGCTATTAATTGCGATATTTTTACTAAATATAGACTTTTTACTCTCATATCCAGTGCTTGCAGATGGAGCAAGTGGTACTGACAAGACAGAATTTGTTAGCAGATTTAATTCCACTGGCAGTTTTAGTCGTGCCTCTAATCCTGATTGTGGAGCGTTTAAAACAGCTGCAGCACTTGCTGGAATAGCGATTGCTGTTGGCGCAATATTTACTGGCATTGTTTTGATCGTTTCTTCTGCTGGTTTGTTTACCGCTCTTGTTATTGTTGGAATGATAGCTGCAATTGTTGGAGTCTGGAAAGCGATAGGAGGGCTTGTTGTTTGTGAACATAGTTTTGTTAAACACCCAGTTGCACGTGATCATGATGGAAAATACAAAAATTTTAAATTAGAAGACACAGGTTATAGTGGCTGCACCAATGAAAATTACCAAACAGAAGAGGAATATTTTTCTTGTTTGCAAAATAAAGCTCGGGAAGACGTGAACAAAAAAGATTATGACGGGAAAAGAGCAGAAAAAGAAGCCTTAAATTCTAACGTTCAGGAGAGTACAGAGAGTTATTACTGGCCAAAAAATGGTGTGCAATACAGTGAATATATAGAAGTATGTCATCGAAACCCTTTAACTTTTGGTAATCTTTTTAATAAGGTAGACTTTAATTCCAGAGGAAAACCTGGATACATAGACTTTGATGTCAGGGAGAAAGACACTGGATACGTAGATGGGTCATGGTCCTCGAAGGTTGATGGTGGTCTGGAATGTAGAGTTCTCAAAGCAGGACAGAGCGAACCCATACATGGAGCTAAATTCAAAGCAGTGAGAAAAACGGGCAGATTATGTGTGGAGTTAGCCAGTGTTAGCATGCTTGGTATCGAAATGACTCCTTGGCCGCAAGGGGTTGATATGGGGTGCACGGAATTGCCACCTGACCCACTTGCTCCTATGTGTGAAAAATCTGTGATGATATTCAAAAATAAAGATGGTACAGGAGAGGAAAAAGTTCCTATTGGTAATAATGATGACTATAAAACTATTATCAGATCTAAAGAAAAAAGACTCAACGGACAAGGGGGGAAAATTTTTGTAGGTTATGATAATGCTGGCTGTTTTAGCTCGTATGTTTCTGAAGCTTGTTATAACCAGGCAGGGAGTAAATCATTAGCTCCTATTCCCGTAACTTCTATGATAGTGCAATGCATTAAGGAATCGTTAGATAATTTAGTTGCAGGTAAAGGTGCACCAAATGGTGAGAGTTTTATATCTGTAGCACAGAAAAGGCTGAAAAACACTGTAACTGCTGTTTTAGTTTTAGCTTTAATACTGTTCTCTATAAAAGCCATGTCTGGTGGAGTTCAGAGGCCTCAAGAAATGTATATGTTGATCATAAAATTCGCTTTAGTGATTTACTTCACAACAGGCAGTACCATGTCTCATTATTATGGAGAATTAACTCGTCTCTCAAATGGTTTGTCAGAGATAGTGCTAAAAGCATCATCTGAAAGTAAAGGCATATGTAATTATAAAGCAGGTACAGATTATGAATATACTCGTGCAGGAAAGAGGGTATCTTACAGTTATCTTGCACCTTGGGATAGGCTTGATTGTAGAATTTTATTTTATTTAGGTGCCCCTTTAGATGGAATTGGTGGCAAAATTGGTACTGGAGGTGTTACAACGTTAGCAGTCTTGCTTGGTGCTGCTCCTGTCTTATTAGTTGCAGGTTCGGTAATCGGTATTATTTTTGCTGGTGGACAAATTTTAGTAGCTCTTGTCTGTATATTTATGGCCGTTCTGATGATGATGGTTATTTTGTGGCTGTGCTATGTATTTATTTTATCTCTAGTTGCTTTAAGTGTAATCATCATTTTATCACCTTTGTTCATTCCTATGGTTTTATTCCAACACACCAAAGGATATTTTGAAGGCTGGGTGAAAGAGTTGATTACCTATAGCTTATACCCGGTTATCCTTTTTGCGTTTTTGTCCTTTATGTTCATAGCATGTGATAAAATCTATTTTAAAAATTTAAATTTTGAACTGGACGAGTCATATAAAAATGAACAACCGGACAAGTCATATGAAAAGAAACAAGCAGAAATCTCATATAGTAAGAAAAAACAGTGGTTTAAATTGAAAGATGGGGAATGTGATAAAAATGAAACTACTCTTGCATGTATGATGCAAAATTATAGCTTTAAAAAGAGCAGCATACTTGGTCTATTCGACTTTACATACATGGAGTTTGGCAGCTCTCTCATCGGAGAATTATTAAAATTGTGTTTAGTATTATTCCTCTTTTACCACTTTTTAAACATTCTTCCTGGCATGGCTGCTGAACTTGCTGGTAACCATAGAGCAGCACTTGGCTCAGGTCAGACACCTGGACAAATAGTGGGCAAAGCTTTATCTGCTGCCAAAGCTGCTGCTGGGGGTGTTGCTGGAGTTGCTGGAGTTGCTGGTGCTGCTGCTAAGAAGTTGAGTGGTGGAGACAAGAGTAAATCTCGAGGTTCTGGTTCTAGTAGCTCCGAGAGTGTTAACAAAAGCACTGAATGAGTTGGATTTATGCTAAAATTTTTGCTGATAATACCGTTTTTTTTTCTGTCAGGCTGCGGGGAACATCACTGTATTAAGCCAGAAAATTTATCAGGTTTGCGTGAAAAACTAGATATAGTGTCAACAGAGCAGAAATGGGTTGATTCTGGTGTTAATATCTCAGATAGAATAAGAGTAACAGAGATTGATATAGTGCCTAGTAAGGTTAATTTTTGTCCTAAGCAGTATGCAGATTTTGCAATTGGGCCTGGGAGAAATGACGTTGCATTACCATTTGCACTTAAAAAAGGCGATACGATAAGCTTTAGTGTGATTGGAAGTAAAGTGTGTAAAGATAAAGAGAGTGAGACAAAAATCAGGTATTTGAAAATCGACGAAAAGTGTAGCGAGCAAGAAACGGAACATTTTGCACATGTTTTAAATCAAGAGAAATGCCAAGGTGGCAAGGATGGGATATGTCCTAATAAATATATAATAGGCGATGCGCAATGGTTGAGTGGAAGAGAGTACTGGTTTTCGAAGTTAGATCAAGATGAAAGAAAAAAGGAAATTGAAAATATTATTAACTCTATAAAACAAGGAGAGAATATAGATTGCAGTAAGCTTTCAGAGAGCAGTGCAAGTAAGATAGATACGCACATTTTAAATTCACTCTGTAGACGTATATGTAAATTTTCTTCTGGTCGTAGAGGCGAGGATTGCGTGTATATTGAATATAATAATATAGAAATTGAGCTATTCAATGCTTTAAATTCTAGTGGTGAATCTGTTGTTGCTGAAATTATTAGTAACGTATTAAAGGGAAAACAGGTAAAAACTGACATTACATTTCTAAAAGTTGGTATGGATAATGAAACTCTTGAACACATTCCAGATGGTGGTTTATGTACTAGTTGTGATCATAAGATGGAGAATGACCATCAAATACCAAGTTTAACTTTTAGTCTATGTAGCAGAAATGACAAGAGCTGCTACAATACAAATGACAAAGGCGGGTTCAACATAAGAGTAACGAAGAACCATAGTCTGGAAAATAGCTTGTATATAAGTGTTTCCGATAAATTCCCTGAGCATAAGCCTGGTGAAAATCAAGCGGATATATCTGTAGATATCAGCAAAGTTCATGACATGGAAAACTTGAAAGGAAAATTAAAAGACAAAACAGGCACCATATATTACGGAATAAGAGACCATGGCTGCGATTACAAAAATGAAGGTCAATTTAGTATTAACCTAACAACTAAAGAGCCACCTACAAAAACTTTTAGTGCAATATATAATTTCTTTGATGAAAAAGTGAAAACTGCATTTTTCGGCTCTAATTATAAAGACCCTAACGCAATTCACTCTGATACTAGTCCTGTAAAGTCTCTTTACGAAAGTTTTATAAAATCAAGCAGAACAAATACCATTAGATCTACTATAATATCACTATTAGTACTATATATAATCTTATATACTCTTTATTACTTTTTTGGATTAACTCATATTTCTATATATGAGTTTTTAATTATATGCGTAAAGATAGGAATCATCGCCCAGCTATTGCAGGATAATAGCTGGGACTTTTTTTATAACAACGCATTCTCTATATTTATTAACACTCCAAAACAACTAATAGAAATAGCAAATTTTAGAGGCACTACTTCAAATGTTTTTGAGTTTCTTGATTTGCCGCTCAATAGGTTCTTGTCATCGCATTCAGTATTGTTAATAGTATCTCTTATATTTTCTGGCCCTTTGGGCATTGTATCTTTTTGCTTGGTGATTTGGGGTTTAATCACAGTGAGCTTATCTATTTTTAATGCCTTATTTTCTTTTATTACATCTATAGCAATAGTTGCGTTATTGCTTTCTTTAGCACCTATTTTTATTATTTGTCTTTTATTTGCGTATACTAGGCAGATGTTTCACAACTGGGTTAAAAATTTAGCAAGATTTGCGATTCATCCAGTAGTGCTTTTAATTTTTATATCACTGATAAGCCAGGTTATGGATTATATTGTGTATTCAGTATTTGATTTTGAGGTCTGCTCTACATGTATACTTAATATTAACTTAAAGATTTTTAACCCTTGTATTTTTTATGGTTATGCTTCCAAATATACACCTAATATTACCGCTATGATGGCTTTTGTTATTTTGGGACACGCTATGAAAGCTTTAGTTGAAGCTTCTTCGACAATATCTGACTCGTTGTTTGGTGCTTATGTAGCAAGCGAACCTGGAAGACAGTATCAACAAAGCTTAATGGGAACAGTAGGGTTAGATGAACAAAGCGTTCAAAGAAGAGAAAGAGGAGGTGCTTCTCAACAGTCAGGTACGTCAAGACCTCAAATACCACAAGGGACTCAAAGGTCAACGCCTCAGATACCACCACCAGGAAGACAGCAATGATAAGTAAAAGATCACTATTGTTGATACTGTGTCTTGCAATCACTGGTTGTAACATGGATTGTGTCGAACCTGGGTTGCAGAGCAGAAACACTAGTGTTAACGTGGATGTTCCAGTTCATAAAGCTGGTGAAGAAGTTAAAATTCATTGGGTTGATTCTGGTCAAGTAATTAGTAAGGGTGAGGAAATCAAATTCACCCTCGATGGATCAGTAAATTTTTGCCCTTTTAAAGAAGACAAAAATCCAAGGAAAGTACTTGTGCCAGCTAGCTTTTGTGCTGATGGCTCAGAACCAAATTATAGTAAAGCTGCAAATATTAACGATGTGCCTAATAATTATGGCGTTGATGAAAAAGGCGTAAATAAAAACGAATTGTGCGGTGGTAAAGGATTTGGCAGCAATAGACGTTATGTAGACACTGGAATTAAAGTAAATCCTGGTGATAAGTTAAGCTTTAGCTTAGTTCCCAGAAAAATAACAATTGATTATGACAATCCAGGAGGGAAAGGTATCAGCTTTGATGACAATTGTTATAGAGCTGAAGAAGGAGGTGAAAAAGTGTCAGAAAGTGAAATATTGAATGTTAGCAAGCAAGAGGGAGAGGAATTTTTTTGTGAGGGCAAGGATGGAAAGAGAAATAAAATAAAATTTTTACCTCTTGATAAAACAAAAGCAAAGGAAAGCAAAGTGCTAGTTGGCAATGGGTACACTCCATATGATAATAAGGTACATTTTAATAAAGGTTATGTTAAAAACAACGAACCATGGATACATGGCTCGCTGTTCGATTTACGCCGAGCTAAAATAGGATTGAATGAGTTATGTGATGGAAAAAACTGTAGTTTGGATGAGAAAAAAAAGTACAGTTCTTATGAGCTTAATTGTTACTATCAGAATATATGCTATACTAGAAAAGGTATATGGAGCTATGATTCAGGTCGAGCAGGAGAACGGAACTGTGTCTCCTCTATAAGGTATAAGAAGTACGATAAAGGAAATAAATGTGATATGTATTCTTATCTAGAAAAAATGGAAGGGAATGTTAAAGCAGGTAGTTTTACTGAAGATGATAAATCTTGGGCTGAGGCTCTTGTTGCAAAAATTGGTGATCTTGGTGATCAAGATACTGATAAAGGTATGCAATGTCTTCCAGATAATGAAGTAGGTGCAAGAAAGGATAATGTGTGTTCGCAAATTAGTGACAATTTCGAGGATTTTTCTCTGAAATTAAATAGTGACTATGCAGTAAATGACAATGTAAAATATGGTAGTAGTGTGATGCTTGCTATAGCAGATTATGGTTACTATGGAGCTAATAGGGGCGGGTACCATGTTAAAGTGACTAGATCGTGTGAATATATCAATGGTGAAAAACTGTATGTGTATTTGGGTGATAACCCGCCAGGGGATCCATCTGCTCCAAAGACTAATGATTTCAAAAAAGTAGAGCACTTAGATAAAACAAAGGATAAGGTATATTATATAATAGATGGAGGTCTTTTAACAGATGAATGCAAAGACAAAAAACCTATAACAGATGAATGCAAACCTAAGAAGATATATTTCGGCATCAATGTAAGCAACGTAGAGAAAGATGACATTACGGACAAAAATGGCAAATATTACGAAAACAATAAGTATAGTGTAACTTTATTTGTCAAAAGAAAAATTAATGATTTTATTTCATCGAATGTAAACGGGGTATTTAAATTTATAAAAGAAGAAGTAATTGGGGACAGCGTTAAAGATTCATACAAAGGATATGCAAGAGGTCTTCTTCAGGGGGTAAGAGCTTTACTTACTCTATACGTTATATTTACTGTCATTGGCTATATGCTTGGAACAATACAGCTAAGTAAATTTGATTCCATTGTAAGAATGTTCAAGATAGCATTTATAGCTTTTGCCTTTAGCGATAGAAGCTGGGAACTTTTTGGTACAACTTTATCCAGACTTTTTATAGATGGTAGCACTTATTTGGTTGATAGCTTTTCTGGCTATATAGGGGAAGGGGGGAGAAAATTTGCATTCTTAGACTTGACAGCAGGAGTATTATTCACAGCAGAAACTTGGTTAAAGTTTTTATCATTGATGCTCTCTGGTCCTTTTGGCTTTATTGCATTTTTGGCAATACTCTACGCTACTTTTATGTTCTTAAAATGCATTATTAGCGCTACGTTTAAATATGTAATATCTACTGTTCTAGTGGCGTTTTTACTGTCATTAACACCTTTATTTATCGTATTTATTCTATTTCAAAAGACTAAACCCTTGTTTGATAATTGGATAAAAACGTTGGCTCATGTTTCATTAGAACCAGTCATTTTATTTTCATTTTTATCTCTTTTAAATCAGTTGATGTATTCAGTTTTATATAACCTCACAAATTTTTCTGCATGCTATCAATGTTTAATTAGCGTAAATTTCTTATCGTATGATCTGTGCTTGATGAAATCAATACTGCCTCTTGGATACAGTCCTGGCACTAGCGTTGATGTTGCACTCAGTACCGGAGAAAGGGCTGGTGGACATTTTGCAGCATTACCTATAGACCTAATCCAGGCGTTTATATACCTCATTATTGCCGGTGCAATGGAAGCTTTTGTTTCTATATCGGAAACTATGGTACAAACACTATTTAGCTCTGGTTATGGAGTTACTGGCGGTGTTGGTACAGTTGCTAAGAGCGCATCGCAAGCTATGCTGTCAACCGTTGGCCTTGATGATAAGACCCAAAGTATGATACAGAGTATCAAGCAGAAAATGAGTAAAGATCGGGGAAAAATTGAGGCTAAATTACCTAACACGCCAAAGCAACCAGACAAAAAAAAAGATTCTAAAGGAAGTTCTGATAAAACAACGAGTGATAGACCTAAAACATTAAAACAATCAGATCAGCAAAAAAATTCTGATGAAACAATAAGAAGTGATCCTAGTGCTAAAGCTAAAAACAAGGAAGAAAATGGAGAGGAGTAAGATATAAATGATATTATGGAGTAACTAATTAAAAAGATATTTTAAGTAAAGTTTTAGAAATTTATTCTGTATTTGGAAAAAGTTTAGATATGCAATCACGTTTAGGCAAATGTTGGTTTAGGGTATTACTTCTTGCAGCTTATGTGCTGATCACAGGTTGTAGTAAAAACGATATGCCTTTTCCAAGGTGTATATCTGCTGACTATTTTGGTCCTAAACCTATTGCAGTAAGCGCTCATTTTTCAAGCGACCACGATGCGTTTATTCCAGGAGATGGAGAAGTTATTGATCCTGAAACTGGCGAAATTAATTATGGTTTTCACGATAACCAAGTGGTGAAGTGGGAGGATACCGGACTCGAAACCAATGGAGATAGTTTAAAAGTGCGAGTTAATGGTGCATGGACATCTTGGAGTAATAATAACAAGAAGGAATCTAAAAAAGGCAGTTATACCTTACAAAGCTTGGAGCAGTTAAAATATGCAACTAAATTTGAAGGTAAACAAAGTGATAATAGTTTACCTAATTTTCACTTAGTTTGTAATGATTATAAACCTAGCATACAAAAATTTTCAAGTAAGCCTAATGCAAGTTGCACTGTAAATTGCAAGTGCATTAATGAAGATGATAGTGCAAATACAGTATCACGTGGTGCTCCATGTTGGTTTACCAACGGTCATGGTGCTTATCTTTTGTTTCAAACGGGGAAAGATGATCCTAACGAAAATCTAAAGTTAATGCGCGATCCTCAATATCCTACTGTACATCTAGGTTATAACTCCACAGCAGAGGGCGACAATGGATTTTTTACTTTAGACAGAGATAACACTAAATTCAAGGACAGAAATTGTAATGAGTTGAAGTTAAAAAAGGGATGGAAAATATATGTAAAAATATTAGATAGATATTACTTAGATAATGTAGGTGGCTACTCTTTTGAGTTCTTAAGTGGAGTGCAGCAGCCAAGTAGTTTTGGGTTTTTTGATTACATTTATAACTATCTAAAATGTGTATTATTGATTAACGAAAATTGCAAAGAACATTTTAATAGCAATGATCCTGCAGTTGCACAAGCTATGTTCGAAAATATAGCTGAAAAAAGTACGAGCTTTCACAATTTTGTTCTTTCCTTGCTTGTTCTATTTGTAATGATTTCATCGCTTCTTTATCTTTTTGGCATGATACGAGAAACTAAGCATGATATGCTCATCAGAATGATGAAAATCACTCTAGTAATAGTGCTTATATCTCCTGGAAGTTTTAGATTTTTCTATGATCATTTTCTTGTTTTATTCGTTAAAGGTCTTGAACAATTGATAAGTGTAATTACTAACTTTGCTCCCAACATGAACACCGGAAGTATTGCTCAAGGAGATGAAGCTAAGTTGTTTAGCTTCATGGAGGACATGTTCAATAAATTTTTTGCTTATTCTGTTTGGAAAAAGTTTGCAGCGTTTTTACATTACCAAATGTGGGCAAGCCTTCTTATGATACCGGCAATTTTCATAGGGATTGTACTATACTTCTTGTTGTGCTTGTATGCTTACATAATATTTTTCTCTGGCTTTATGGGTATAGCTTTTCTTATAGCTATCATGCCACTGTTTCTAATTTCTATTTTATTTTCACCACTGAAAAGTCTATTTGAAGGTTGGATAAAATTCTGCATCAGTTTTTGTTTACAATCGATTATGATATTTACTCTCTTGTCATTGTTGGCTTCAATGATAATGAACACCTTTTATAGACAACTAGGTTTTACTGTATGCTACAATAAATGGTTCGAGGTAAAGTTATGTGCTCCAAAATGGGTGTTTGGCGGTTTTTGTATCGTTGATAAGCAGTACTTTGGTTGGACCCCAGGGCAAATTTTTGTACCTTACACTCTTGGAGAAGCTTCTTCTCTTAACATAGATAAAAGTATAGAAGGTATAGAAAAGATAAGCAGAGAAGGTGGTACAATAAAATTTACTGGTGGTGCTGGATATATCCCGCTTCCACCAGATTACCCTAAAGATAAAAATGGTGAACATATAAAAGGGTTTCGTTATATAGATTATCCTTTCTTTAATCCAATTCCTGGAACTAAAGATAATCCAGCAGACCACTATATTGCAGAAAGTGATATGGTAGTTAGTAATGGCTGTAGTGAAAAAGATCTAGTGCGCTTAACAAATAGTTTATCTCATGCATCAGAGAGGGCTGACATTATATTACTGATCAACAATATAGAGAAAAGGATAGGTGATGTTAGTGAAATAATAAAACGCTACTGTCAAGATATAAATAAATGCAATAGTTATAGGGAAATAATTAATGAAATAAGATCTTTAGTGCGGAGTGCGGTAGAAAAACAAGGTTGTAGAATACTGAAACTTCATGATTTATATAAGGATCCCAACAGTGAATACTGTCAGAAATGTAAAGATTGTGAGGATTGCAAAAATTATCAAGAAAATAGCGATTACCAAAGGGTGCAAGACATACAGAGAGGTTATTTAATCAATGCAGGGGAAATCTTTATACTATTCTTGCTTTCATTTTTAATGTTCTCCTTACGCACGTTCGTACAACAAATGGGCTCAAGTATCGCTGGTGGTGGATTCAGCGTTTACAATATATCTAGTATGTATCAGGCATCGCCTTTGACTGGCATAATGGAAGGATTCAAACAGCAGTGGCAAAATTTTGCTGGTAGAGGACTTGAGTCTTTAGGCAGTTGGGCTACTCATTTACCGGATAGATTAGCCGGAGGTGCAGCTAATCTGCTGGGGAGAGTACCAAGAGTTGGAGGAGTGCTGAAATACGCTATTGATGTGCCACGTAAATTTGTAGGTGCTACTATTGAAGCAACGAAGTTTGCAACATCGCCTGAAAATGATGTTGATAAGCTCGAGGAAAAAATTTACAGGGCATTTGGAGTTGATAAGGAAGATATTACACACAGAAGGATCGGTAAATATTTAGATTATTATAAAGGATACGTAGGATCACATTTGGGCTATACAATAGAAGATGCTATGAAGTTTACTTGGGAGCATGGTCTTGACTCTATAGGAAAGCATGGCTATGATCATAACCTACTCTATAGAGCAAAAGAATATAGGCGAGATTTCTTAGAGAAGCTTCATGATTACACTATCGGCCGTAAGAGAGAACCAGAAAAAGACAATCCTGATCAATCAAATAAGGTAGAACGAGAGTTAGGCACGGAACTAGTAAGAGATAACCATGATCAGCCACTAGAAGAAGGCGACCCTCTTCGACTACGAGGGGGAGGTCAGCCAGATAAGGTAGTACGAGAACTAAGCACAGAACAAGAAGACAAGCCTAATCAACTACAGCATGATCAGCCAACAGAAGAAGATAAGCCTGATCAATCAAATGAAGTGACACGAAATTTAGGCACGGAACCAAAAGGTTCAGATGAAATTGATGATTTTGGATCTGCTTTTGAAGGTATGGAAAAACGTGCTGAAAGAGAAGGCAGAAGAAATCAAGATAAAGTTTACAACCTCTCACCACTTTTTGAAATGAACACTCCAGAAGCTATAAAAAAACGTGCTGAAAGAGAGGAAAAAAGAAATCGAGAAGACAGTAAAAGGAAATTACCGGAACCAATGAGGAAACCAGATGCAAAAGGAGATGAGAAGAGGATTGAAGATGAAGACTAATAAAAATTTCAAAGGCCTTGATTATTATAAATTGCAGCAAGACAAAGATGGCAACATAAAGTTAAATGACTACGACGACATTTTAAATGCGCGTAGGGCAAGGGTAGACTTGTTGCGGGATAACACATCACTTGACAAGGATGTCAATTTTGCTAAATTGAATAAAGCTTTGAGTGAGAAATTTGTAGATAATCATAGTTTATTGTCTGAATTTGATAAGGAAGACAAAGAGATTGTACAAGAAAGGATTAAGGTGTTTAGTATTTTAGAAAGTCTTGAAGACCTTAAAAGCGTGAAAAGTGAAGATCTGTTAGAGGTTAGCTTACTGCTGTCAGATCTTAGCTTCATAGAGAGAAGTGTTGTACTAAATACCGATCAGAATTCTGATCTAGCAGGATTTAAAAACCTATTTATTGAAAAAAAAGCATCTGGTGAAGAGTATAGTGAAGAAGAATGTAGAGGCTTTCTTGATAATATAGATAAAATCAATACTATAATTAAGTTAGAGTTAGAAAGCAGAATTGAAGGGCTAAATCATGATGAAAAAAATGATCATGATGATTTACAAGATGAGATTGGTCAAGCAATTAATGCAGCAGGCAAATCAGAAAAAGATAACTGATGAGTCTTGTGTTTGTGTTTTTCTTACAAGCGACTCGATAGCTTCTCTCTATTAAACTGCTAAAGCCATATTGACATTAATCATATAGTATAAATAATTAATTATTTTGGAGCTTATTTAATATGCTACGCATCATTGCAGGCAAATATCGCGGAAGAAAAATAACTACAGGTAAGCATTTAGCTGCACGACCAACTATGAGTATTGTTCGAGAAGCAATATTTAGTATACTTTCCTCAAGAAAACCTATTTATAACTTGAATGTACTTGATTTGTTCTGCGGAAGTGGCTCTTTTTCATTTGAAGCGCTTTCTCGCGGCGCTAAACATGCATTCATGGTGGATTCAGATTATTACAATTTGCAACTGCCTAAAAAAACAGCAGAAGATTTTGGAATTACGGACAATGTTACGCTAATTTGCTGCAGTGCTAACTGCTTACCAAAACCTATTTCAAAATGCGACATAGTTTTTATAGACCCACCTTACAATAGCAATCTAGTTGAATCAACGTTGAATGGACTAGCTAACTCAGGCTGGTTAAGTGATGATGCATTGATAATTCTAGAGATTAGGAAAAACGAAGGTTTTGAGTGCAATAAAGACTTTAGTATAATCTTGGAACGTATTTACGGTATAGCAAGAATAATTTTTCTTTCTCTATCAACTTAAACTTGCATATACTTTTCATTGATGAGTTCCAGTTCTATTTTCGTCAAGTTTCCGGAGAAATTACTTATTCTGTACTGCCCTAGATCAAAATTTTTATTAAATTCAGAGTCTATTAAATATTCATGTGCTTCTTCAATAAATTTATTTTCTTTTTCTTCGTAACTGGTGTATTTTGTTGTACCATTATTATCCTCACAATAAACTAAATGTTCTTTATGATCAGCATGAATATTTTTATTTTCACAAACCTTTTCAGGATCGTGCTCAAGTACTTTTCTACCAACAATCAATAGCTTATAAGAAATTTCCTATGATTCCTTTTAAGCGAGTTTTGAATTTTTGAAATGTCATGACATTGTTGATACGGTTATCAAGAAACGATAAAGTATCCACAAAATCTTCTGAATAATCATTGATAAAAAAAAGTATCGTACTTAAGTACACTCCAGCTAATATTGCTCTTTTTGTATAGTAGTTAAAATCTGTTGATTGGTCATGAATGCCATACCAAATCGCACTAATAGTTCTGTATAAAAGTTTACTAGAAAAATATGTATTTTTTGGTGATACGGAGAATGATAAAACATTTTTTAAAAGTTCTCTATAATTCGGTAGCTTAGCATAGTTTGAAAGGTGTATTTGAATAGCTAACTTTACTCGCTCTCGCACTTTCATATCTTCTAAATTAGAATTTCTTAATTCAGCTTCCATTGAGCTATTTAAGTCCTCTGCTATGTGCTCCAAAGCGCTATATATTCCATTCTGAAATTTGCAAAAGCTATTAGCTAGATTAAGGTCAGTGCACACCTTTAATAGGGTTTCATCGCTTATCCCTTCAAATGGAATAACCCTAATTAGCTTATCTATTATTAACTTTTGTTCCACGCAACATCATACTAAACAGCATGTGTGATTGTACCTGAGATTTTCAAACATTCTACAAAATGCTTCACCACGTTCCTCGAAATTTTTCCATTGATCAAAAGAAGCACACGCGGGAGAAAGTAATATTGTTACTTCTTCTGCGCTATTTAAGGCCTCTTCAAAAGCCAATCTGAATGCATCTTCTAGATTGCAACATTTAACATAATCTACTTTATTCTCCATAACATTTGCAAAAGCTTCGGTTGATTCTCCAATAAGAAAAGCTTTTCTAACCCTTGTAAAATGCTTGCTTAATGATTCTATTCCACCTTTTTTGCTTCTTCCACCAGCGATCCAATTTATGTTTTCATAAGATAAGATCGCCTTTTCGCTCGATTTTGCATTAGTTGCTTTGCTATCGTTCACGAAAAACACATTTCTTATTTTGCCAAGCAGTTCATTCCTATGCCTCAGTCCTGAAAAGGACTTGATTCCATTGATAATAGTGTTGCTATCTACTCCAAGTACCTTACATACGGCATATGTGGCTGCTATGTTTTCTGCGTTGGATATTAGGTTTATTTTCACGTCGCTTACTGATAAGCTATGATTCTCTAGTTTTAACGAGATCTTCTGGATCCCAGTGCCCCTTTTGTCATCCAAGTAGCTGACACTGGGATCCAGATAATTTCGATCTATACCAGTAATCTGTTCACTATAATCAAGCAAATTGTTACCTGCCAATGATATTAGATCTCTTGCACCACCCTCTGTCATCTGAGTAGTTGGCAATGGTTTTTCTTTTCTGGATTCCAGCGTCACGCGCTGGAATGACATCGGGGAATATGTTACTGAGATTGGAATTTTGTCTCCAGTGAATTTGTTGAATATATCAGCAGTAATCTCATTGTCACATCCTATTACGGCAACCTCACTACCGTTTATCAGTTTTAATTTAGTTGCTATGTAGTTCTCCATACTTCCATGCCTATCTATGTGATCTGGTGTAATATTGAGCAGTGCTGAAATGTCCACGTTAATTTCATTCATCAACTCCAATTGAAAAGAGGAGAGTTCGATTACATAAATTTCTGCATCTCTTTCTAGATCCAAAACAGGAACGCCTAAATTTCCACCAATAGCTACTTTTTTCCCTGCAGATTTTAATATGTGCCCTATTAGTGATGTAGTGGTTGATTTACCATTTGTTCCTGTGACGCCTATTACCTTCTGGTTCATAGTTTTAGCTTCAAGAAATAGCTCAATGTCTGATTTTATTTTGCAATCAAATCTCCTTGCAAGTTTTACTATCCAATGTGGCTCTGTTGGCACTCCAGGGCTTAAAACCAATGCACTGATCTCATGCCAATTGTATTCCTTGGGATGAATAAAATTACATTTTTTATACATCATTTTTGCATTTGCTATTTGCTCTTCATGATCATCCCATGCATATATTCTTGCACCATTCTTTGTTAGAGCGTTAATGGCGGATAAACCAGTTTTACCAAGACCAAAAACCGCGACGTTTTGATTTTTGTATTTGTTTAGTTGCACTGCTAGATAACTTATGCGAACCATTTTATAAAGATATCGTACAAATTACAACAGACTTCTTTCGTAGGTTACAACTGTCATTCAATAGAAACAAAAAACTTACTTGACAAACTCCGCCAGCGCCCTTATCATGAAACTGAAGCTATTGTATTTGCTTTCGCCAATCTGCAGATTAAAAGGTGAGGATTACTTAATGTATCGGCGTCTTATGTTCAATTTTTTGCAGTATATAGATACTGTATGTCTTTACAAAACTTCATCTACATCTAGAT